>CAVIUM010000032.1:0-19739 GCA_963645865.1 Lachnospiraceae bacterium | reverse complement strand
CCGTTCAGTACCATTATCTATCCGTCGGTCGTTGAACACCCATGGACCGCGACCGCCGCATTCTCGCACTGGCCGTCATCGTATCGGCGATAGCCATGGTCGCACCGTTCCTTTCCGGCGACGTCTCGGGGGACGACCCCCAGCCCGATCCGGAGCCCGTCGTCACCGAGGTGACCGCATACGGCTACGTCCTGAACATCTCGAACGCCGCCAACCTCCCGCTGGCGGGCGTCAGCGTGAAGCTCCTGAGCACGTCCTACGAGGAGATCGGCACGACGGTCACGGACGAGAACGGCAGGTTCGAGTTCACTTTCGAGAAGGACGCGGGGAAATACCTTACATTCACACTGCAGGGATACACGGTCAGGTCCCTCCCGGAGCACCTGACCCCCACGGACGAGGAGTTCGTGGCCTTCGAACTGACGGACGACCTCCTGGACGAGGAAGGCAAATACGCGTTCTCCACGCGCTACGACACCACCCACGGGGTGGGGATGAGCATCACGAGCAGTCTGCTCTTCGGAACGGTCATGGGGACCAACGGCGGGGAGCCGTTCTCCGTGGAGGGAGCGAAGGTCATCGCGGTGTCCTCGACGGGTCAGACGTATTCGGCCTGGACCAGTTCGGAAGGGTACTTCGAGATCGACGTGCTCTACGGAAGCTACAGCGTCTACGCCCAATGCAACGGATTCAAGACGTCCGAGACCGTCACCGCCAGCACGGACGGGAGCAGCATCACCGTCACCCTCGTGGAGAACGATTTCGGGATCGGGATCCTGGGAGGCCTGGATGCCCCTCACGCGCTGATGGTCGTCGGACTCGTCATAATCGGGGTCATCCTGCTGTTCTCGATGCTCGCGATCCACAGGTCCAAGCGCCCCGAGTCGGAGATCGTCATCATCAACGACGTCGAGACGCTGGAAGGGGAAGAGGAAGAGAAGATCATCCATCCCTGACCAGGGACTTCCTGACGTTCTCGTAGAGGCTGTTGCCCTCGGCGTCCATCGCCACTATCAAGGGGCCCAGCCTCTCCGCGTCGAAGCTCCAGAGCGCCTCGGCCATCCCGAGGTCGAGCCATTGGACCCCGGTGCACCTGCCGAGGCCCTCCGCCAGCGAGACGGCGGCACCGCCGGTCGCCGCGAGGTAGACACATCCGCATTCGCGCATGGCCTCCGCGGTCTCCGGGGACATCCCGCCCTTCCCGATTATCGCCCTGACGCCGAACGTGCGGATCATCTCGGGCTCGAGCTTGTTCATGCGCGCGGAAGTGGTCGGACCGGCGGCCACGACGGTCCATTCGCCGTCGACCTGCTTCATGATCGGCCCGCAGTGGTACAGGACGCATCCGTCGAGGACCGACGGGGTCTCCTCCCCCTTCTTGGAAAGTTCGAGGGCGCGGATGTGCGCCTCGTCCCTTCCGGTCACGATGGGTCCGGACACGAACACGGTGTCCCCGAGCTTGAGCGACCTGACGGCCGCGTCGTTGAGCGGGGCCTTGAGGACGGTCACAGCATCGCCCCCTGCGCGTACTCGATGTCGTCCGCGGTGATCTTGGCGGATGCGCGGCGGGTGGCCCAGCATCCGATGTTGACCGCGACCGGAAGGCTCGCGGTGTGGCAGTTGGCCTTCTTTATCCTGACCCCCAGGCAGGTGGTCGATCCGCCCAGGCCCATGGGCCCGAGACCGGACGCGTTGAGCCTGACGAACAGCCTCTCCTCCATGTCCTTGAGGACCGGGTCGGGGTTCTCGACGTCCAGGGGGATCGCCAGGGCCTCCTTCGCCATCTCGACGCAGGTGTCGGACATCCCGCCTATCCCCACGCCCACGATGGTCGGGGGACACGGACGCCCACCGGCATCCAGGACGGCGTCGACGATGAAATCCTCGACACCCTTGATCCCGTCGGCGGGGTTGAGCATCCCGAGGCGGGTCATGTTCTCGGATCCGGCGCCCTTGGGGAGGACCGTGATCTCCGTGTAGTCCACATCCAGGGGGATGTAATGGATGATAGGCATGCCGGAGCCCAGGTTCCTGCCGTCGTTCTCCCTCGTGAGGGGGTCGACGGTGTTCGGCCTCAGGGGGATCTCCCTGGTGGCCCTCTCCACACCCTTGGCGATCTCGCCGGCGATGGACGAGTCGAACTTCCCGCGCACGTAGAACACGGGGACGCCCGTGTCCTGGCACATCGGTTTGCCGAGGTGCTCGGCCTTCTTCAGATTGTCCATTATGGCGCCGATCTGGGTGTAGGCCACGGGGTTCGTCTCCCACATGCCGGCGGCCTCCAGGGCCCAGCCGATATCTCCGGGAATCTTGGTGTTGGCCAGACGGAGCAGGTTTACCACGACCTGGTCCACGGGCTCGGGAAGCTTCATCATGAGGGGGACGACGGCCGTCTCCGTATTTGGGAATGCGCCCCTGCGGGCTCACGGCACGAAGTAGAGGACGTCCTCGACGGACACGACCTTGACCGTGTCGCCGATCTCGGCGCCCTCCGGGACCTTCAGATCCACGGTGGCGTAGCTGCGCGGGTCCAGGACCTGGATCTCCCTGTCGGAGCGGCTGACCACGGTCGCATCCGCGAGGTCCGTGCGCTTCTCATACAATTTCACGGAGGCCATGTCCGCGCGGCGGACCGACCTGTCCCTGAAATCAACGAGGTCGGTGAGCCTGCCGCCGTTCCCGTTGACGCGGGTGAGCTTGCAGTACCTGCCCTGGAACACGACGATGTCGCCCGTCCTGTAATCGGGAAGGCGGACCAGATAGGTCAGACGGTACATGTCCTGCCCGTCGGTGGTCTGTCCGACCAGCTTCGGAGCCTCCTTCGTCTCCGCGCAATAGGCCTCGGCGAGCTCCTTGGCGAGAGATTTCCCCAGTGCGATCGAGGAGAGATACACGTCCACCCCTCCGGGGACCAGCTCCATCTTGGTGATGAACAGCTGCCTGTTGTGGACGGCCTGCCTGGCGACCGAGTTCTCGGTCATGGCCAGGGCCTCCTCGCGGACCGATTCGTCCAGCTTCCCGGACACGGTCCTGATCTGCAGGATGGCCTCGTAGTAGCTTCCGAGCTGCCTCGAGCAGCGCTTGCAGACCGAATTCTTGATCCTGACGACGGTGGAGGCGTCCCCTTCCGCGCCGTAGCCCATCACATCGCACTCGGCATGGATGTACACGGCGAATGCCCTGGGGTCCTGCTCCTCCACGGACGTGGATATCGCGACGACGTTGGCATCCCTCACAGCGGTCAGGGCATCCGCCGCCGCGTCCTGGATAGCGACCATCGGATCCTTCTTGACCCACCTGCCGCCGAACTCGTACTCGTGGCAGTTGGTGCACACGTGGAGGTCCACGTGATGCGGGAGGGCCACCAGTGAGCGTCCCGCGAGCCAGCATCCGATGCAGAGCCCGTCGATGGATTCGACGCACTCCTCCCCGCATTTGACGCAGAAATTCATAGCTGCACCGCCTGGGCGTGCTTCACCCCGTCGATCACCAGGACCGAATCGGGGGATACGAAACCCTCGCGGATCGCCAGGTCCACCACCCCGTTCCCCACGAGGTTGATGATCGTCGCGATGCCGAGCCTCTGGATGAATGCCTCCTCTTCGAGCACCTCGCCCTTGTAGAAGCCCTCGTGGACCGTTATCTTCATGTTCCCTTCGCGGAACGTCATGCCGAGGATGTCCTCGTCGCACGCGGCGACGATCCTCTCCTTCCCGTCAGTGTGCATCCTCACGTACATGTTCACGCCAGCTTGTAGAAACCCGAGGGGTTCTTGTAGATCTCCCCCGCCTCGTTCAACTGCTTCAGGGCCCTGGTGACGTCCACTTCCTGGAGACCCTGGCTGAGACCGTGCTGCGTCAGCTCCTCGGCGCTCAGGCCGTCGATGCCGAACTCCCTGAATATCTGACGGACGACATCGATCTTGTTCCTGTCCTTGGAGCTGATGCCCGAGGCGATCTTATCGATGTCGAACCCGCCGTCATCGTTCCCGGCGATCCTGCGCAGGTAGTCCTCCACCAGGTCCACGGCGCGGTTGGCGTCCACGTCGGTGACGACGTAGCTCAGCCTCATCTTGGCCGACGCCTCGGACAGACGGACGAAAGCCTCCAGCTGCCTCGCGGTGATGGGGACTGAGTTCCCGCCGTTGCCCATGTTCCTGATCCTCAGGAAGCTGTCCTCGATGATCCTCTTGGCCTCGTCGGTCATGATCGGGGTGATCCTCTTCGAGTATGCGACGTACTTCCTGAGGAACTCCTGGTCGTAGACCGGACGGATGCTGTCCGTCATGTCGAGGATCTTCTCGGCGTCGATGCCGGGGATCTTCTCTCCCTCGTGCATCATCCTGACCTGACCGCGCTGATGCGCGTTCAGTATGTGCTCCGTGATCGCCGTGTCCTTCTTCTTCTCGGGCTTGTCCGTCAGGACGAATATGAGATCGAAACGGGACATCAGCGCAGGAGGCAGTTCGATCTGGTCCGCGATGGGCGAATCCTCCTCGAACCTCCCGTACTTGGGGTTGGCCGCGGCGAGCATGGAGCATCTGCACTGCAGGGTCGCGGTGATACCGGCCTTGGCGACGGAGATCCTCTGGGATTCCATGGCCTCGTGCAGCGACGACCTGTCCTGGTCGGTCATCTTGTCCAACTCATCGATGCACGCCAATCCCTTGTCCGCGAGGACCAGCGCTCCGGCCTCCAGGGTCCATCTCCCGTCCCCGAAATCGTCCCTGACCGCGGCTGCGGTCAGTCCCGCGGCCGATGCCGATTTCCCGGAAGCGTAGATCCCACGGGGCGCCAGGGAGCTCATGTACCTCAGGAGCTGCGACTTCGCGACTCCCGGGTCCCCGATCAGGAGGATGTGCATGTCCCCCCTCATCACGGTGCCGTCGTCCATCTCCTTGTGGCATCCGCCGAACAGCTGCAGGGCGATGGCCCTCTTGACTGAATCCAATCCGTAGATCGACGGGGATATGGAGCGGACGATGTTATCGTAGAGGTTCGGGTCCCTGGACATCTCCAGGATCTTCTGCTCGTCCTGCTCGGTGATGACGATCTCGTCGTACTCGTGCTGCTCGAACTCCACGGAGACCACATCGAGATAGATCTCGAACACGGTGGACTTGTCCCTCTCGGTCTTCTCGGCCGAGCGGAGGATCCCGTTCAGGGTGACCCTGTTACCGGCGGTGACCTCCCCGGCGATGTCGTCCTCCACGTATCCCGTGATCCTCTCCGGCTGCGCGCCGCCCCTGAGCCCCTCGGGGCTCTCCTGGATCTCGATCTTCTGCGTGTCGATGTACACGGACGCCTTCTCGTCGAGGTTGAACCTGGTGGACTGCTTGTTGCAGCCGCCCTCGGGGTTGCTGCACATGACCGGTTCCTTCAGCAGCATGCCGGGCTGCGCCACCCATATCTCCGCGCCGCACCTGGCGCATCTGAACAGCGCATGGGTCATCCTGGGCCTGACGGTGGTGACCTTCCTCGCCAATCCCTCGACGGCCACCAGTCTGCGCAGGTGGTCCGCCCTCAGGTTGCGGATGTCGACCTTGGCGTCGCGCGGGAGGTTGTAGATCCTCACGTTGATGGTCTCGCCCGGACGGGTGATGTTCGGGAGCATGGACATCGCGGTCTTCCTTGCGATCTCGATGCAGCGGTCCGGCTCGTCGAGGACGAACATGGCGAAGTCCACGCTGACGGCGTTGATGTCCGCGTAGTCGACCTTGACGCTCTTCTTCTGAGGGAAGTTGTCCGCGATGCAGGAGATCATTATGTGGTACTTGTCGCGGGAGAACACGTCGACCCACGCGGCCTGGATGTCCTCGTCCTGATAATTGGATGCCATCGCTGAGCCCCCTTGGAGCGGCATTCGTCGTCGACCCACCAGACCCATCCTCCGCGGTCCATGGAGATCTGACCCTTCAGAGATCCGGCCTTCCTGTACTTCATGAAGGTCTTGGCGAGGTCGTCCGGGCATCTGTACCCGAAGGCCTGCTCCAGCCTGTCGGTGGCCTCTCTCGTGGTGACGATATCGTCGCCGAGGGCCTTCCATATCATTCCAAGAAGGTCGTCTCCGCTCATACGCCGGAACCATGCCCGCATCCATGATAATGCTATCGAACGGAGTCAGTGAGGAAGGGCTAAAACACGTTCCGGGGAAAAATCGGACGGGAGACCGCGAAGACGGTATGAGCCAGACATCCCGGAAAGAGGCTTCGGAAGTGTTAGCCGGTCCTAACAAAAAATCCCGATTTTTAATCATTCCTAATTCGTAATCCAACGCTATTTTATACCATTTCGTCGGTCTATCTCCCGAGGTTACTGCAATGGCAGCAATAGTTAACGGATCTGAGTGTGTGGCTTGCGGAGCTTGCGTCGATGTCTGCCCCGAGGGTGCGATCGTCTGCGAGGACATCGCCATCATCGACGCCGGCAAGTGCGTCGACTGCGGCGCCTGCGTCGACGAGTGCCCCTCCAGCGCCATCTCGGACTGAAGGCAATCAGCCGCCCCCGGGCGGCATCAAACCCATTTCCCCATTTTTTCAAGAATCGTCTGAATCGGAGGGCTTCTCCCCGATCACCGAATCGATGTACTCCTGCTGGATCCGCACCACCTCGGTGCTGTCCTTCGCTTTGGAGTAATCCTCGAGCATGTTGCCGTTGAGCCTCATGAACTCCGGAGCCCAGTTGAAACGGCCCAGGAACTCCGCGGCCTGCTCCTTCTCCCCCAGGATGTACAGGGAGGCCATCACGGCCTCCGCGCTGTTGAGCTCCATTGGACGGCCCCAGTTGATGGGATTCGACGCCAAGAGATACGGCAGGGCCCTCTCCTCGACCTTCTTGGCCCTCGGGAACCTGTCGATGTTGGACCAGGTGAGGTCCATGACGACGAGCCCCTTGTGCGCGAATCTGATGTCCGCAGGGGAAAGGGCGCGGTCGGAGAACGGCGAGAGGACGATCGACCCGTGGGGTATCGCCCCCAGGGACTTGACCTCCTTCCCGAGGCCGAACTTCATCATCCGCTTCGCGGTGCACTTCTTGGGATCGCACTGGCACTCGTCGTAGATCAGTACCGGGATCATGCGACGACCATGCTCTTGAGGGTCTCGGGATCCGCCATGTGGACCCGGACCCACTCCTTGACCTCGTTCATGGACGCCACGTACTCGTGGAACAGCTCGAGGTCGTCGGTCGCGGTGTACTCGGAACGCTGCCTCACCTCGGCGAGGATCTGCTTCCCCTTCCAGGGCGTCCTTCCGGACCACTCGTCGAAGGTGGGCTTGTCCATATAGACCACGTAATCGTAGTCCTCGTCCTCCCTCAGGTAGTCCCTGTCCTTGAAATCCTTGGAGACCTGCCTGCGGATGTCCTCGCCGCTGTCGTACATCGACGAGATCATGTCGCAGTCCATGATGTCCTTCTCGGGGCCCGCGCTGTAGAGCTCGTACTTGTCCTCGAAGAGCTGCCTTGCGAAATACTCGGCCATCTGGGAGGCGAAATCGTTCTTCTGCTCGACGAAGAGCACGCGCACCTTGGGTTTGGACTCCTTCTTTCTGAACATCTAGAGGACCTGTCCGTCCCATATCCTATTCGTTATAAATGCCCCCCGTCGGGGACGGGGGATGGTTTGGCGGTCACCAGGGCGGTTGACCGTTGTGCGTGAGGAGGAACTGGTTGTATTCCTTCGCCATCTTGTACGAATCGTACATCCCGTAGATCCACAGGATGAACACGATGATGAACGGGAACAGCAGGAAAGCACCCAGGATCCAGCAGAGGATGGCCGCGATCAGGAGGGCGACACCTTTGTTGATCTGACCGACGTAGATGTGTCCCAGACCTGTGATCAGGAACGACAGGAGTATGGTCAGGCCCTCCGATTTCTTGTTCATCATCATCTCTGCGTTGATGTTCGTGTTCGTGTAGCCGGAACCTCCGCTGCCGGGAGCCGGGGTGTTGCTGGACACGTCGAACCCGCAGTCGGGACAGTACTTGCCGCCGTCCGGGATGTCCTTGCCGCAATTGGGACAATACATCGTTTCACCGAGGTAGGCTAAGCTTCAAAGGTATATGATGTGTGTGGAAACAGCTAACATCCTGTCCCCCATACGACCGATGCCACGGTGATGATCGTTTTTTAGAGCCGATCGATGACGATAGACGGGCGAGCTGAGTGGCACACCTCCGATTCTTCGCAAAATGGTTAATACGGCCCCTCGGATGCTTTCGGCATGCCTACTCTTCAAGTCGCCTTGGACCTGATGCAGCTGAACAGAGCCGTGGCGATAGCCCGCGAGGCCGTCGAAGGCGGAGCGGATTGGATCGAGGCGGGGACCCCGCTGATCAAGAGCGAGGGTGCCGATGCGGTGCGCACGCTGAAGAGGGAATTCCCCGGGAAGAAGATCATCGCCGACACCAAGACGATGGACACCGGGTCCTTCGAGGTCGAGATCATGGCCAAGGCCGGCGCCGACATCGTCACGGTCCTCGGACTGGCGGATGACGCGACCATCGAGGAGGCCGTCCTCGCCGGCAGGAAGTACGGCGCGGAGGTCATGGTCGACATGATCAACGTCCCCGACAGGGTGGCCCGCGCCAAGCAGGTCGAGGCCCTCGGGGTTTCGTACATCTGCATGCACATGGGCATCGACACCCAGATGAGGGGCGAGGAGCCCCCCGTCGACGTCCTGAGGAGGATCATCGCGGAGGTCTCCATCCCCGTGGCGGTCGCAGGCGGCATCACCGCCGAGAACGCCGGGGAATACGTCGAAGCGGGAGCATCGGACATCATCGTCGGAGGCGCGATAATCAAGACCGGGGACATCCCCGCCGCCGCCCGCGACATCAAGAAGGCGATGTCCGGAGCCAAGGTCGACACGAACCTCGCCAAGAAATACAGCGAGGAGGACCTGTTCGAAGCGTTCGGACGCGTCTCCACTTGCAACATCTCGGACGCCTTCCACAAGAAGGGCGTCATGTTCGGACTGGTCCCCCAATCCCTCGAGCACCGTCAGAAGATGGTCGGCAGGGCGCTCACCGTCCAGACGACCAACGGCGACTGGGCCAAGCCCGTCGAGGCCATCGACCGCGCCAAGGAGGGCGATGTCATCGTGATCGATGTCGGCGGAGCTCCTGTCGCCGTATGGGGCGAGCTCGCTTCCCACTCGGCGATGGTCATGGGCGTCAGGGGCGTCGTGATCGACGGCGCCATAAGGGACATCGACGACATCCGCGACCTGAAGTTCCCGGCGTTCTCCAGGACCGTCGCGCCCTGCGCCGGCGAGCCCAAGGGATACGGCGGCATCGGGATAGAGATCACCGTCGGAGGACAGAGGGTCCGCACCGGCGATTGGATCGTAGGCGACGAATGCGGCCTCGTGGTCATCCCCAAGGAGGTGGCCGTCGAAGTCGCGAACAGGGCGCTCGACGTCCACGAGAGGGAGAACAGGACCAGGGAGGAGATCGAACGCGGATCCACCCTGTCCAAGGTCAACGAGCTCTCCAAGTGGGAGCCCGTGAACTGATTTTTCTAAGAACGGGACGGGGGAGACCCCGCCCCTTCATGAGTTTCAGAAGGAGCCGTTGAGCTCCTGGTCCAGGGCCCTGAGCCTCTCGATCCTATCGGGGGTCGTCGGGTGGGTCCTGAAGAGATTCGTGAGTCCTTTGACGGACTTCTTCCCGAACGGGGACGAGATCCAGACGCTCTCGTAGGCCGGGTTGTTGTAGTCGTTGACCTGGGCGGTGCATCCTCCCTCTATCCTGATGAGGGCGTTCGCCAGGGCCATGGGCTTTCCGGTGAGCCTCGCGCCCGTCTCGTCGGCCAGATACTCCCTGTTGCGGGAGACGCCGAGCTGCACGAGCATCGCGGCGATGGGCAGCGTGATATCCGCCAGGATGACCAACAGGAGGGACACCCCGTCCCTCTCGTTGCTGAAGAAGGTGGACCACACGGCGATCCGGGTGACGTACGCGACGATGGATGCCATCGTGGATGCGACGGACATCACGAGGATGTCGCGGTTCTTGACGTGGGACAACTCGTGGGCCATGACGCCCTCGAGCTCATCGTCCGTGAGCAGGTTCAGGAGGGGGCGCGTCGCGACGACCGCGGCGTTCTTGGGATTCCTCCCGGTGGCGAAGGCGTTCGGCATGGGGACCTCGGAGACCCCGACCTCGGGCATGGGAAGTCCCGCGCGCTCCGCCAGGCTCTCCACTATGTTGTAGAGCCTGGGCTCCTCCTCCCTGGTGACGAGCCTCACCCTGTTGGCCTTCAAGGCCATGCTCTTCGAGCAGAAGTAGGAGAACACGTTGAAGAGCACCGAGACGGCGAGCATCACGACGAGTCCGATCATCCAATTCTTGAAGATGGACCCTACCACGATCCCGATGACGACGAGGATCAGGGTCATCATCCCGAACATGGCCGCTGTTCTTAGACGCCAATGCATTTTGATCGCTCCCGATTTATTGGAACCAGTATAAAAATGAGAATCATGATTGGTTCGGCTTTTCACACCGATAGCTCCATCCCGGCGTAGAATTCGTTCACGCCCTTCAGTCCGAAGTGCTCCCTGAGCTTCGCGATCCCGTCGTATCCGACGCAGTGGTTCACGTGGAGGTCTGTGCACCCGTGGGCGTCGAACTCCATCGCGTATGCTTCCGCCACGGGCTTCTTCCTCTTCTCCAGGAGGACGGCCCCGACGAACCTGCAGGCGTCCTTGCCGAATTTGGAGCGGACCTCCTCCAGGACGCCCCCGGGTCCGGAGTATCCCCTGCCGCTGACGACCGTCAATCCCTTCCCCTCGATCACGAGGAACGATTCCCGGTATCCGTCGGAGGACACTATCTGAGGCGTGACCCAGACCTTGGGGGCCACCTCGATCCATCCCTCGATATCGTGGAGATGAGCCTTCGGACGGTTCTCCTCGGAGAGCCCGATGCTGCTGGACAGCATCCCCTTCTTCCCGTCGTACATCCCCGCGGGGGCGTAGACGTCCACCGGCGAGGACCTCATCCCCAGGAACCCGTTCAGGGCCCTGCCGTTGTCAGGGCACCTCTGGGATATCACCACGACGTCGATCGACTCCGGATCGATCTCCAGATGCTCCATGTTGTGCTGGAGGTACCTGTCCCTCAGACCGGTGTCGAACAGGACCTTCTTCCCGTCGGTCTCGACGAGGACCGAGAAGCCCTTGGCACCTATCAGGGACGTGTTGACGACCGCCCCCTCATCGTAAACGCATTGGATCCTTGCCATCTCATCATCTCCTGTACAGCGATTCCGGAATGTCCCCGCAGATCCGGTGGATGCTCTCCACGGGGACCTCCCCGTTGGCGAGCCAAGCCTTGACCCTCTTGGGGACCGTGTTGACGGACATGATCGCACCCGGTTTGGACGGGTCGTCGATGTAATCCGTCTCTATCATGAAGCGGTCCGTGCCCTTGGCCACGGCCTCGCGGACGTTGGTCTTGGAGGCGGGGATCGAGGGCATCACGCCGAAGGTCTCCTCGGGGGTCACCAGCGGAGGGGAGGAGTGTTTGATCACCATCCCCCTGTCCAATCCGGCCCGGTCGGCGAGCTCGGCGAGGGACCTGTCGGTGTCCGCCTCGGACTCGCAGTGGATTATGACCGGGCATGAGACCTCGCGGGCGAGCTCCATCCCTCTCAACAGGACTCTGTTGGAAGCGCCCCAAATCTCCTCGGATACGGGGAAATGGGGCCTTCCGATCTCCCCTATGGCGACCGCCTTCCCTTCGGCGACGTCGCGCGCGGCATCCTCCATCCCGCGGATCAGCATGTCCTCCGCCGCCTGGAGACCATAGGCCTCGGCGAGGGGGATGATCAGGACCGGGTACGGTCCGACGGCGATGTTGATCTCCAGGGAGGTCTCCTCGCGAGCCTTCTCCGCCAGACGGTACGTTATGCCGTAGAATTCGGCGAAATCGGTGCCCTGACGTATCTGCACCTCGGCGTACGGCAGGGTCACGAGGGTCAATCCCGTACCCCCCGCGGCCTCGTACTCCTTCAGCGCATCCACGTTCCTCCCCGACGGGGACATGTGGACGTGGTTGTCGTATACGGGCACCTTCTCGCTCATCGGACCTGAATCGCCCCGTCGTTGATAATAGGGGCGCTCGGGAATCGCAACGAACGGGATGCATCCGGTCAACCCTGTTTCCATCTCTTCAGGTTGGGGAACACCTCCGTGCAATGGGCGCGCATCTGCTCCGGGGTCATGCCCGCGCAGGAGCTCAGCTCCGCGCAGAGTTCGATGAACTCCTCCATGGACACGTCGTGAAGGAATTCACCTGCGTCGTAGCAGTACTTGCAGTAGTCCCGGCTGAACGTTCCGTCCGCCTCCTTCCCATAGAGAGAACCATCGGTCATCGGCATGGCGCAGCTCTGACAGAATCTGTCGCAGGATGTCGGATCCATGGAACGGAACATGAATATCAAGACATAATACTGCCGACTTGATAGATACAATGTTGACAGCCATTGAAGCAAACGACGCCGATACCCGAACGACCCCGACCCATACTTGCGCGCCCTCCGCCATTTTAAATAGGACCGCTCCCGATGGTTCGGACGATGGATTCGAACTCCCGCTTCATGCTCAAGGCGTTCAAGAGGTACTATCGGACCGACGGCCCGATACTGCCCGACAGGTTCGCCCGCAGGGAATTCGGGTTCATGTTCTTCGACAAGAACTTCGTCCAGAGGCACCTGTCGTTCAACACGCCGGAGGAGCTCCGCAGGTACATGCAGGGCAACGTCCCGGCCCACAGCTACTACTCCACCTCGTACTACCGCAAGCCCAACGCCCCCGTCATGGAGGAGAAGGAATGGCTCGGGGCCGAGCTGATCTTCGACCTCGACGCCGACCACCTGGAAGGCGCGGAGAACATGACCTACGCGCAGATGATCCTGCAGATCAGGAGCGAGATGATCAACCTGGTCGACTCGTTCCTGCTCGGGGACCTGGGCTTCTCGGAGGACCAGGTGCACATCACCTTCTCCGGAGGGAGGGGGTACCACGCCCACGTCCGCACTCCGGACGTCATGGAACTGGGGACCCACGAGAGGAGGGAGCTGGTCGACTACATCACCGGATCCGGACTGAACATAGACTGGGTCTTCCCGATCAACCGCGTGGCGACATCGTCCGTCGTCACCGGGGCGGGGATCCGCACCAACGTCGCCAAGGACCGCCTAATCCCCCCTGCAGACGCGGGAGGATGGAAGAAGAGGATGCGCGGAGGCCTGATGGATGTCGTCAACGACTTCTGCGACGGCGACGGGAAGAACCTCAAGAAGGAGTATCCGAGCATCAAGGGCAGCGACATCAAGACGGTGTACAAGGCCCAGGAGGAGCTCAGGAAGGCCAGGACCGTGCTGTTCGAGAAGAACAACATGGCGATGCTCTCCACCCCCGTTCAGAACATGCTCATCAAGATCATGAAGGAGGATGTGGCATACCGCCTGTCCGGAGAGGTCGACGAGCCGGTCACGGCCGACATCAAGAGACTGATCCGTCTCCCCGGGTCGGTCCACGGGAAGAGCGGACTGAGGGTGACGCCGATCACACGCGAGCAGCTGACCGACTTCGACCCCCTGCAGATGGCCGTCCCCGACGCGTACACCGACGATCCCGTCAAGGTCACCATGAGACGCCCGATCGAGCTGGACATGAAGGGCGAGCATTTCTCGCTCAAAGGCGAGACCGAGGTCCCCGAATTCGCGGCCGTGTTCCTGGTCGGAAGGAAGATGGCCGACATCGGATACGCGTCCGAACAGGACGGGAAGCAGAAGCTGTTCGGATGATCTGGCACATTCGGAACGAGCTCGTTCGCCCCATCGAACGGCGTTTTCAAACGCAATGACGTTCCGAAGGAAGAGCCAGACTTCCGAAGATCATCCATCGAATGGGACGCACGGAGAACGCATCCCTCCTTCCTCCTTATAATAAAACGCGGGCGAATCATTTATTAAGCAGTTGAGGATGGCCAGGCCAAGGTAATCACTATGAAAGCATTCCGTGTCACTGGTACCTACGCAGACCCCAGGCAGATCAGGCAGCCCTTCTCCGTCGAGATGGCAGCCGAGGACGAGGCCGCCGTCAAGGAGAAGGCCCTCTCCACCATCGGCAGCAAGCACAAGCTGAAGAGGTGGCAGATCGACATCACCGATGTCGCCGAGATCCCCGCCGACCAGGTCGTCAACCACGTCGTCAAGTACCAGATCGGTGAGTGATCGTGGACGACAACGAGCTCCGTCAGGCCTTGGCACTGATGGATGCCTACAAGGACAGGGTCGAGGCCCTCACCCGCCAGGTTCAGGTCCTGCGCATGTCCCTCGACGAGGTCTCCATGGCCCTTGAGGCCGTCAAGGCATTCAAGGACGCCAAGGAAGGGGACGAGATCATGGTCCCCGTCGGCGCCTCGTGCTACATCCCCGTGAAGGTCACCGGCAACAGGACCGTCATCACCGGAATCGGTTCCGGAATCTCGATCCAGAAGACCTCCGACGAGTCCGTCGACTACCTCGACAAGAGCTCCGCGGAGATCGCCGAGGCCCTCAAGAAGTCGATCGAGACCCTGAACGAATCCCAGCAGAACCTGACGGCCGTCTCCGAGGCGGTCCAGCAGGAGTATGCTGCCAGGCGTCAGGCCCCGAACGGGAGCTACCAGTGAGGCGGGCGCATGTTCGATTCCCTCAAAGCGAAGATGAAGAGCCTCTTCTCCAAGGGCGAGAAGCTCAAGGAGGAGGATGTCTACAAACACGAGGAGACCGAACAGCCGCCCGCGCCTCCGGCGCCCAAAACGGAGACGGCGGTCCCCGAGACCCCGTCGCAACCCGCTCCCGCAGCCCCTGCGGAGGTCCCTAAGGAGACTCCCAAGGAGGAGCCCAAGCTCTCCAGGAAGGAGATGCTGAAGCTCAAGAAGCAGGAGAAGAAGGAGCAGAAAGAACAGAAGAAGACCCTCCAGGTCGAGGAAGCGCCCGTCGGCGATTCCGGGAAGAAGATCAAGGAGGACCCGCTCGACGAGATCCTCGACGAGCTCGAGATCATCCTCCTGGAGGCGGATGTCGCCTACCCCGTCGTCGAGGAGATCAAGGCCGGCGTCCGCGGGAACCTGGTCGGCAGGAAGTACGACCGCTCCTACACCCTTGAGCAGGTCGTGGAGCTCGCCATCAGGGATGCCGTCAGGGACGTCCTCAAGATAAACGAGTTCGACTTCGACGGATGGCTCGCCGAGCAGGAGAGACCCACCGTCGTCATGTTCGTCGGCATCAACGGGACCGGGAAGACCACGGCCATCGCGAAGATCGCGAACCGCATCATGAAGAACGGTCAGACCGTCGTGCTCGCCGCGTGCGACACGTTCAGAGCGGGCGCCATCGAGCAGCTCACCTTCCACTCCGAGAAGCTCGGGTGCAAGATCGTCAAACAGGAGCACGACTCCGATCCGTCGGCCGTCGCGTTCGATGCGATCGAGCACGCCAAGTCCAAGAGGAAGGATGTTGTGCTCATCGACACCGCCGGCAGGATGCAGACCAACAGCAACCTCATCGAGGAGATGAAGAAGATCGTCAGGGTCGCCAAGCCGGACCTGAAGGTCTTCGTCGGGGACTCCCTCGCAGGGAACGATGCGATCGAGCAGGCAAAGGTGTTCGACCAGGCCATCGGCGTCGACGCCATCATCCTCACCAAGATCGACACGGATGCGAAGGGGGGTGCGGCATTGTCCATCGCGCACACCATCAACAAGCCCATCGCGTTCGTCTGCAACGGTCAGGAATACGACGACATCGTCAAATTCGACACCGAGTGGATGATCCAGAGGCTCTTCGGCGACGAATGATCACAGGCACAGCCTGTGGATCAGCCTCGCATACACCTTCGCATCGGTGACGATGTTCTGAACGGGCACATGCTCGTTGGGCGCATGCAGCGTTCCTCCGCCGAACTGCCACACATAGGCGTCGAACCCCTTCTGGCGGAAGAAATTGGCACAGGTGCCTCCGCCTATCCCGATGCCCTCGGGCCTGCAGCCGACGACCGCCTCTATGGAATCGGCCAATGCGTCGAACGCCTCCGAATCCGTGTCGGAAGGTGCACCCGCGTCGTGCCTCTCGACGATCTCCACCCCTATCCTCGCTCCGGTGGAGCGCTCGTAGCTCGATGCTATGTCCTTCGCCATGTCGATGACATCGTCGACCCTGTACCTCGGGAGGAGACGGATGTCCATGCAGAACTCGTCGTATCCGGGGATGGTGTTGACATTCTCCACGGTGGCGGGCCTCTTGGTGGGCTCGAACGTGGACGGTCCGACGAACATCGGATCCGTGTCTCCGAAGCGCTCCGCGAACGATTCCATCAGATCCATCAGCAGTACCGTCGACGTCCTGTAGGCGTTGATGCCGAGCTCCGGGGTGGACCCATGGGTCGTCTTCCCCTCGATCGTGAACCTGAGCCAGACCATGCTCTTCTCGGCCACCTCGATCCGCTTCCCGTCGCGGGAGCCCCAGTCGGGGACCATGATCACATCGCCCTTGGAGAAGCATCCGTGGTCCAGCAGATACTCTATGCCCATCTTGCTGGTGGTCTCCTCGTCGGCCACATAGGCTATCCCGATTGACATCCCGTTCAATTCCTGATCAAGGAACGGCCTGGAAGCGAACATCGACGATATCACCGATTGACCGTTGTCCTCCGTGCCCCTCCCGTAGATGCATCCGTCCTTCAGGACGCCCTCGAACGGAGGAGTATCCCAACATGCGGGATCCCCCGCGGGGACCACGTCGATATGGGAGACGATCCACAGCGTCCCCTCGCCTTTGCCGTTCTTCTTGGCGAGGATGTTGGGACGGATCACCGAGGGATCGGTATCGTCCGGAACGTCCACACGGACGATCGAATCGAACCCGACGAGCTTCGATTGGAGATAATCGGCCTTCTCCTTCTCCCCCTTTCCGCCGTTGACGGGGGAGAGCGCGGGATAGCGTATCATCCCGATCATCGTCGATATCATGTCGTCGACGCTGGCATCGATCTCTTCCATCACGGTTTCGAGGGTTTTCATGCCGAGTGAATCAGGAAGGTCGTTGAAATAGTACGCGACCGCACCGTCGGAACGGTCCGAAGAAGAGGGGTTAAGGGGTTTCGAAGAGGTTTCCTGAAAGTCTCACTCGCGCTTGACGATCATCGTGACCGCGTTCCCGCCGCCGAGGCAGAGGGTCGCGAGTCCGGTGTCCTTGTTCCTGTCATGCAGCGCGTAGATCAGCGATGTGAGGACGCGGGCTCCGGAGCATCCGATGGGATGTCCGAGGGCGACCGCTCCTCCGTTGACGTTGAAGATCTCGTCGGGCACGTTCAGGTCCTTCTTGACGGCGCATGAAGCGGACGCGAAGGCCTCGTTGTGCTCGAACAGGTCGATGTCGTCGATGGTCATGCCGGCCTTGTCCAGGACGTGGCGGGTGGTGGGTATCGGGGCCTCCATGATGTACTCGGGCTTGACCCCCCTCTCGCCGTAGGCGACGATGGATGCAAGGGGCTTGCATCCGTGCTCCTCGGCCCACTTCCTGGAGGTGATGACCAGGGCGGACGCTCCGTCGGAGAGCTGCGAGGAGTTCCCCGCGGTGACCTGTCCGTCCTTCTTGAACACGGGCTTGAGCTTGGCGAGGCCCTCCATGGTGGTGTCCTCCCTGATTCCCTCGTCGGTCTCGACGACGGTGTCGCCCTTCTTGGAGTGGATGGTGACGGGCAGGATCTCCTTCTTGAACTTGCCCTCCTTGGTGGCCTTGGCCGCCTTCAGATGGGATTCCATGGACAGCCTGTCGGAGTCCTCCCTGCTGATGCCGAACCTCTCTGCGACGATCTCGCCGGTGAATCCCATGTGCTGGTCGTTGAAGATGTCCCAGAGACCGTCGTGGACCATGGAATCGACCACGGTCTGGTCGTTCATCTTGTATCCCCACCTGGCGCCGGGCATGAGGTAGGGGGCGTTGGACATGCTCTCCATGCCTCCGACGGCGAGGACCTCGTACTGCTGGGCCTTGATGGCGTCGGCGGCGAGCATCGCGGCCTTGAGTCCGGATCCGCAGACGGCGTTGACGGTGAAGGATCCGATCTCGACGGGGAGACCTCCGTGGACGGCGGCCTGCCTGGCGGGGTTCTGTCCGAGTCCCGCTCCGATAACGTTCCCCATTATGCATTCCTGGATATCGGTGGGCTGGACGCCGGCGCGGGAGACGGCCTCCTTGACGACCATCGCACCGAGCTCCGTGGCCTTGAATCCGGCCAGAGCCTTTCCGTATTTTCCTATGGGTGTCCTTACAGCGCTTATGATAACTGCTTCATCCATGGGTAGTCCCTTCTGTCGTTCGCATCGAAGGAGATTATAAAAGAGTGTCGATGGTCAAGTACGACCATTGACGAACTCCACCGGCTGCATGAGACCCATCCTCTTGAGGGGCTTCGACAGATGGCGCCTCGCCGCCGTGGGGGGCTCGTACCATCCGGGGACGATCTGCCTGCGGATGGGGACGGTGATCGGCTCGTAGGAGCTGGTCTTGCACTTCTTGCACTTGTACTTCCCGTTCTTCCCGGTGGACTTCATCGTCCTGGAACAGATCGGACAGACCGGATTGGAGACCTTCAGATATTCCTGCACCGTGGAGATAACATGGATCTTCTCGATGTTCAGGGTACGCGGTTCATCCCTGAGCTCGCCCATGACCTCGACCACATCACCCGGATTGAGCCAATCCACCGCGAAGCGGAATTCCTTGGAGGGTTCGTACGCCGCGCATGTGACCGTGCCGTATCTCGTCCCGATATCGATGAGGACATGCCCGCCTTCGATGTGCTTCA
The DNA here is from genome assembly GCA_963645865.1 of Lachnospiraceae bacterium. Classification (GTDB taxonomy): domain Archaea; phylum Thermoplasmatota; class Thermoplasmata; order Methanomassiliicoccales; family Methanomethylophilaceae; genus Methanoprimaticola. The sequence goes on along the minus strand of CAVIUM010000032.1, from coordinate 871 downwards.
CATGCGAGAGCACGGTGCCTTCGAGGAGATAGGATTGATTCGGGATCAGTTCTCCTGTGTGATCCCTGATTATATGGTCGTCCGTGCCCTGATTGGTCAGGAATACCATCCATCTCTCGATCCTCTCGGTGGAGATCATCTTCGACGCTTCGATCACGTCGCTCTCCGAATCCCCCCGGAGACCGTACATCACCGGACAGGGGGTCGAAGGGATCATCGCCACTTTGTTGAAACGGTCCTCCCATGAATTGAACGTCGTGGGATACGAATGATCCATCTTTTCGATGGTCTTCGGATCGAAGATGCGTTCGGTGCCCCATCTCTCCTGAGGACGATAGGACAGGAGTTCGAACGTGCTGTCGCGGGGCCTCCAGGCCATGCCGCATGTGCAACCTATCAATCCGCGGCCGTTGCCTATCTGGAAGGTGGTACCTCCGATCCTCTCGATCTCGGGATCGACGATGCTCCTGCTAAGGATCGTCCTGACGCCTCTCCAATAGAACTCCTGGGAAGGTTTGACGCACGATATCAGGAGACCGGAGTCGGCATCATCCTCATGGTACTTCTGGATCAACGGGATTATCCTGTCCCTCATCTCGATCGGATCCGGCTCGTACCCGGTGCAGCGATCGAAGCAGAAGATCTTCCTGCCGCCGATCTCGCCGATGAACCTCTTCTTCCCTGTGCCGTGACCGAACCTCATGACAAGAGATCCGTTGCCGCGGGTCTTCCAAGGCGTCGCGGGATTCAGACGGACGAGACGCGGATTCCCTATCAGGTCGAGGTCCTCGAACTCCCTGATAATCTCCGTGGCGAGGAATGTTGTGCAGTTCCCGCGCATCGAATCGGTATCATCCACTGCGACGTACAT
>CAVIUM010000031.1:0-20075 GCA_963645865.1 Lachnospiraceae bacterium | reverse complement strand
GCCATCGCCGTCATCGTCATCGCGATACTGGCGATCGCCGGATATGCGATGTACAGAAGGAAGACCGCTTGAACAAACAGGAGGGGCCTTCACCCCTCCTTTCCACTTTTCCATCGATCCAGGATTCATAGAATCCAGACAATGGCCATCTGTTTCATAGTCGTCGTAAGGGGCCGTCCCATCGGCGGGATTCTTACGATGTCAAGATGTCCGTGCGGACAGGTGGCCGAGGATCCAGGTTCTTTTTCAGGAATCGATAAGCTATTTTCCAGATGTAGTACGGTGGCTCGCCCTATCTGTCTTATATCGATTTTGCCATCATGATAGTATGGAAGACGGCTACATCGATGATTTCGAGGTTTCGATGCTCGAAGAGATCTCCAAAGGTGAGACCAACAAGCTCGAATTCAAGGCCGATCTTCCGGCCGAGCACAAGAAGTTCATCAAAACCGTAGTGGCATTCAGCAATTCTTCCGGCGGACGTCTGCTATTCGGAATCAGGGATGACAGGGAGGTCGTCGGAATCCCGGATGAGACCCTATACAGGATCAAGGACGCCATCACGGATTCGATCTTCAAATCATGTCATCCCGTGATCGCGCCAGAGATCTATGTGGTCACACTCAAAGACAGGAATGTCATTGTTGTCGATGTTCAGCCGGGTCCCGAGTGCCCCTATTTCATCAAATCCGAAGGACTGGAGAAAGGCACATACATCCGTGTGAGCGGTACCAGCATGCCTGCCAATCCAGAGATCATCGAAACACTCCAGATGCGTGGCAAGAAACTCTCTTTCGACGTCATGGAGAATCCCTCGGTCGAAGTGGTTCAATCCGAACTCGAATCCCTTTGCGCGCGCCTCTCCACGTACAACCTCGAGATAACCCCGGTCAATCTCGAGGACTTCAAGGTCATAAAGAAGCGGGGAAGGGGATATGCCGCAACCAACTCCTACGCTCTCCTCACGAGTAACCCTTTCCTCTATGCGAGGATCCAATGTGCTCGTTTCCGCGGTCCGGACGAGCTCGTGATCGTTGATAACGTCGATCTGGTATCCGATGTCGTCTCTCAGGTGGAGGGTGCCGTATCGTTCGTGAAGAAACATCTCAATCTGAATTCCAAAATCGATGGATTGGTCAGGAAAGACAGTTACGAAATCCCCGAAGTGGCGTTCAGGGAAGCCATCGTGAACGCCGTCGTTCATCGCGAATATATGATGGAGGGGCGTTGCATCTTCGTCAAAATCTATGACGATAGGCTGGTAATCGAATCCCCGGGTCTGCCTCTGGGATTGGATATGAACAATCTCAAATCAGGGCATTCCGTGATGAGGAACGATGCATTGGGCTCCGTCTTCAAAGCGATGGGGTTCATCGAGAGATACGGCACCGGGATCCGTCGGATGTTCAGCGAATGCAGCAAAGCAGGGATTCCCGGGCCCGAGTTCGCAGAAGATGGGGATTTCTTGATTGTGACTTTCAAGAGACCGAAGGAAGCTCCTGCAGATTCCAGAGATTCCTCATCCGATTCGGTTTCTCTCGTCCTGTCTGAGATCAAAAAGAACCCTTCGATCTCCCAATCTCAGATCGTGGACAATACCGGGCTTTCCATAGCAACAGTCAAAAGGATCGTTTCCGACCTTCGCAAATCCGGAGCAATCGAGAGAAAGGGTACCAACAGGCGGGGATCCTGGATCATATTGCTGTGATCGGTATCATTGGTATCATTTGGTATCACAGCAGATTCCGATGATACCAAACTGATACCAAATCAGATTCCGGTAGATCCGGACCGGGTCCTTCTCGGACCCCGTCCGGCATAGGAGGAACAGATCGCCTCCGCATATAGGAGAAAGGACCCGCCGCGATGCAGCGCGACGGGCGGAGGCTTTGTTCGTAAGCGGTTTCGCGGGGCGGCGGCGCCTGCCCCGCATGGGGAGATAATCCTGATTATCAGGCGCTGGTGAGCGCCTCTATGGGGTAGCCGGACCTGTGCACGCTCTTGCGCTCGGTCCTCTCCGCATCGCGTCCGACGGGCCCGAGGATCTCCTCGAGGGTCTCGACGCACTTCATGACATGCGCTCTGATGCTGGCGTTGACCTCGTCGAACGCCTCGGACACCCTGAGGTCGGGCATGACCGTGAGCATCCTGTCGTTCTCGACCATGATGCTGTTCTCGCAGACGGCCCTGATGTGGTTCCAGACCTCCATGGCGACCTTGCCCCTGCCCTCGAAGGAGAACGGGTCGATCGCGATGGCGAAGGTCATGCCACTCTGCGCCTGCGCCGCGTCGATGACGACGGGCATGGCTCCGGAGCCGGTCCCTCCCCCGAGGCCGCCGATGACGAAGACCGCGTCGTATCCGGACAGAGCGTCGCGGATCTCGGCCTTGTGGATGTCCGCGCATCTCTTCCCGATGACGGAGTCCCCGCTGGTGCCCTCGCCGTGCAGGACGTCCCTGCAGATGTACAGCTTGACATCCGCGCGGGTCGCATGGAGGGCGGTCTTGTCGGTGTTGATCGCTATGGTGTCCACCGGGCAGCACGATTCGTAGAACGAGCTGACGACGTTGCATCCCGCTCCGCCAACGCCCACTACCGCGATGCGCGGTCCGACCGCGCCGCTGATCTCCTGTCCGTCCATCCTGTTCACCATCCGATCTTTCGAATTTTCCTAAGTGGTTTTCAGCTCCCGCCGGCCCTCCGCTCGCGCGGTCCCATCCGGGACGGCGGGTGCTAGTTTTTCCCATCCTTTTCTTCACTTGAGCGCAGCGTTCCTCTGTGCGGTCCTGAACGAGTCTGCATAGGCTTCCTCGGTGACCGTCGCGGGGACGATCTTGTCCAGAACGCACTTGCGGACGAACTCCTCCTCGTTCAGGCATATGCCGCGCTGAACGAGTCCCTGGAGCGCATCCATCTGGAGGTCGCTGAAGCGGACGAAGATCCCGCTTCCCGACGCTGCTGACGGGCCGCCCATTCTGCATGAGTCGATGTACCCGCGGATCGCGTCGCGGATGAAGTCGGACCTGTTGCCGATGTCGTGCTCATCCATGAAGTCCTCCATCATCTGGATTTCTTCAGGTCCCATCCTGAGCGTGACCCTGGTTCCGTCGTCCGTCATTCTCCATCCATCCTGTCGCAAGAGAGAGTTTTTCCCATCCCTTCTCAGCTTGCATATCAAGTCATGCGCTAGGGATATTTAATGGTGTCTGACAGAATAGGACAACGGCAGACAAGGGAAAACCGCCTATTTCCGGAAAACCCCGGGATCGGGTCCGGAACGGCCGTTTCCATACGTCTATTGCCCCTCTATACGGGCCCTATAGATATTAAAGAAGGGGGAACGGGCCGTCATAACGCGTCTGACGCGGGAGGGGGATGCGCGTATGACATGTCATGCGCGGGCCTTCCCCATCACTCTGTCCGACATCCGCTCCAGCCTCCCCGTCCCCGACAGATATTAATGGATTCTCCTAATGCGCGTGCGTATAGAAAGGGGTTCCAAATGGCTAACGACTACGGCAGCATGGAAGCGAAATGGCAGGCCCGCTGGAGAGAGGCGGGCCTCGACGAGTCCGACAGGATCGACGGCAAGCCGAAGTTCATGATCATCTTCGCATACCCGGGCGTGACCGGCTATCTCCACGTCGGACACCTCCGCGGATACACCTACGTGGACGCGATCGGCAGGTACAAGCGCATGACCGGGTACAACGTCCTGTTCCCCGTCGGCACCCACGCCACCGGGAACGGGGGCATCAGCCTTGCGGCGAAGATCGCCAGGGGCGACGAGAAGACCATCGACTACCTCGAGAGGAACGGATGCCCGCCGGAGAAGCTCGCCGAGCTCAAGGACCCCATGTCGGTCATCGAGTTCTTCAACGGCGTCTACGTCGAGGAGTACTGGAAGCGCTTCGGATTCCTCGCCGACTGGAGGAGGTTCACCTGCACCCTGTACCCCGACTACGGCAAGTTCATCCAGTGGCAGTTCCACAAGCTCAGGGATGCCGGACTGCTCATCCAGAAGCCCTACTACGCCCCGTTCTGCCCCGAATGCGGGCCGGTCGCCGTGGACCCCTCGGAGACCGACATCTCCAAGGGCGGCAAGGCCGAGACGCAGGAGTACACCCTCCTGAAGTTCAGGCACGGGGACGAGTTCCTCGTCGCCGCCACCCTCAGGCCGGAGACCGTCTACGGTCAGGTGTGCTTCTGGGTTAACCCCGAGGTGGAGTACAGGAGGATAAGGAAGGGAGGGGAGACCTGGATCGTCTCCCCGCAGGCGTACGAGAAGCTGACCCTCCAGAAGGACGGCATCGAGGACGTCGGCTCCATCCCCGGAGCGGAGATGATCGGCTGGATGTGCGAGGCCCCGATGATCCACCGCGAGATCCCCGTGTTCCCGGCGACGTTCTGCAACCCCGACGTCGGTACCGGGCTCGTCACGTCGGTCCCGTCGGACGCCCCCGACGATTGGATCTCGTTGGAAGCCGTCAAGAAGGACCCCGCCCTGAAAGAGAAGTACGGCCTCTCCCAGGAGCTCATCGATTCCGTCGTGCCCGTCTCGATCATCGACATCAAGGGCTACGGGGACTTCCCCGCCAAGGACGTCATCGACAAGCTCGGCATCACCAGGCCCGGGGACGAGAAGCTCGTGGAGGCCAAGAAGCAGGTCTACAAGGACGGCTACCACATGGGCAGGATGAAGGACGTCTGCGGACCCTACGCCGGACTCCGCGTCGAGGAGGCCAAGGACAAGATGCGCCAGGCCATGATCGACGCCGGGGAGGCGGAGCCTTTCTACGACCTCACGGAGGAGGTCGTCTGCAGGTGCGGGCGCCGCGTCCACATCAGGAGGATCGACGACCAGTGGTTCATCAACTACGCCGATCCCGACCTCACGGAGAGGACCAAGGCCCACGCCAGGGAGATGCAGCTCAACCCGCCCGAGTTCGCCGACAACGTCCAGGGCATCCTGGACTGGTTCAGGGAGAGGGCCTGCGTCAGGCTCGGGAACTGGCTCGGAACGAAGTTCCCCTTCGACGACAAGTGGATCATCGAGGCCATCTCGGATTCCACCCTGTACCCCGTGTACTACACGATATCGCTCTACGCCAACTCGAAGCAGATCCTGCCGGAGCAGATGACCCTGGCGTTCTTCGACTACGTCATCCTCGGACAGGGCGACGTCTCCGCCGTATCGGAGGAGACGGGCATCTCCGTCGAGCTGCTGGAGAAGATCAGGGCCGACGTGCTCTACTGGTACCCGCTGGACATCAACCTGGGCGGGAAGGAGCACATGACCGTCCACTTCCCCGTGTTCATGTTCAACCACCGCGCCATCCTGCCCGATTCGATGCAGCCCCGCGGCATCACCGTTAACTGGTACGTCACCGGGAAGAACAGCGACAAGATCTCCAAATCCAAGGGAGGGGCCCAGCCCATCCCCGGAGCCGCCGCCAAGTACGGCGTGGACGCGATGCGCCTGTACTACGCGCACGTGGCGTCCATGTTCGTGGATGTCGAGTGGAGCGAGGAGACCGTCCTGACCTACAAGCAGAGGGTCGACAGGATCTACGGCGCGGTCACGGACATCATAGCCAAGGAGTCCGTCTCCGAACCCGGCGAGATGGATGCTTGGCTCCTTTCGAGGTTCAACAGGCACATCGCGGAAATCCGCGAGGCCATGGACAAGTACGACCTGAGGCAGATGTGCACCACCGTCTACTTCGACATGCTCAACGACATGCGCTGGTACACCAGGCGCGGAGGATGCAACAAGGACGCGATCTCCGCAGCGCTGAGGATCTGGATCCAGGCCATGATGCCGGTCACCCCCCACACCGCCGAGGAGCTGTGGGAGGCCGCCGGGTTCGACGGGCTCGTCTCCGCCCAGGAGCTGCCCGAGCCCGACCAGTCCCTGATCTCGGAATCCGCGGAGTACGGTGAGACCAAGCTCCGCGACCTGATGTCCGACATCATCGAGGTCAGGAAGTTCGTCGGCATCGATGCGAAGCGCGTCGTCCTCTACACCTCCCCCGAATGGAAGAGGGAGGTCATGAGGCGCGGAGCGGCCATGAAGGAGGCCGGGACCCTGAGCGTCCCCGAGCTGACCAAGGCGTGCATGTCCGACGAGACGATCAAGAGGAACGGAAAAGCGGCATCCGAGCTGGCGAAGAAGGTCGCCATCGACTTCTCCAGGTCCGACCTGGCGATGTGGAGGCCCGTCTACGAGACGGACGAGCAGGCATTCCTCGAATCCGCCGTCGGATTCCTGTCCGACGAGCTCGGTCTCGAGGTCGCCGTGTACAGGGCGGACGCCGAGGGCGTCTACGACCCGCAGAACAAGGCCAGGCAGGCCGCCCCCGGAAGGCCCGCCATCCTCCTGGAGTGATGGGATGTTCATAGACATGGCAAGGACCAGGCACAGCTGCCGTCAGTTCACCGACGATCCCCTCTCCGCGGAGGAGAGGAAACTCCTGTTGGAGGCCGGGGACCTCGCGCCCTCCTCGAGGGGCCGCAGGCCCGTCAGGCTCGTGCCGGTCGAGGACATCGGCACGATCAGGAAGCTCGCCTCGTGCAGGCCGTCCAGCACCAAGGCGCTGGAGACCGCGACCTTCGCGGTCATCGTCGCCGCCGACCCCTCGGTCGCCGACACGTGGATCGAGGATTCCTCCATCGCCACGATCATGATGCAGCTGGAGGCCGAGGACCTGAAACTCGGGTCATGCTGGATCCAGGTCAGGATGAGGGACAGCGCCGGCACCCCGGCGGAGGATATCGTCAAGGAGGTCGCGGGATTGGAACAGGGATTGTCCGTCCTTTCAATCGCGGCCTTCGGGAGGTGCGCATGATACTGGAACCGATCCATGAAGGCGATTGGGACGCCGCCTACTCCCTGTATCTGCAGTCGTTCCCCCGCGTCGAGCGCGCGGACCCGGATATACTGTACTCCTATCTGGAGCGCGACGACGCCGAGTGCCTGGGGATCTACGACCCCGACCTCAAGGGGATCGTCTACGCCCTGTTCGACGACAAGATCGCGTACACGCTCTATCTCGCCGTGGCCCCGGGGAACAGGGGCTCCGGCCTGGGTTCGAAGACCCTGGATGCTTTCGCGGAGCGCTATGCCGGCAGGAAGCTGTTCCTGGACATCGAGTCCCCCTACGAGGGTCTGCCCGATTACGAGGTCCGCGCCAGGAGGCGGTCGTTCTACATCAGGAACGGTTACTCCTGCTGCGGTAGGCTCCATTGCGGGGACGAGGGCGACTTCGACGTCATGTGCCGCAACGGGACCATCACGCCCGACGAGATATGGGATTTCGTCAGGGACAGGGACCTCGAAGCTTTCTTCGGCGGCATGTACGCCGTCACCATCACCGGATAGGAATCCCCCTGAGACGGCGGATTCAAAATAAGACCGGGTCGGCGGGAATCCGTCGACCCGGCATCGATCATCTGCGGACCAGGAATTCGGCGATGCCGAAGCCCTTCTTCCCGTTCCAAACGTATTCCGAGATGGTCTCTATGAGCATCATCTCGTTCTGATTGCCCATCGGCAGCGCCGCGAACCTGATGACCTTCCCCTCCACGTCGTAGGACGATCCGGAGATGTCCTTCATACCGAGGGTGAACGACGAAGGAACGCCGTTCTCGGAGCGGAGGTCGATGGACACCTGATTGAGCGGTTGGTTGTCGTCATTCGTGTAGAAGTATCCCGCATCCACGTCGCCCATGTCGGTGGAGAGCTTGGTGATGTTGAACGCCTCCTTCTCCAGGAACACGGAGTTGATCCAGGCCCACATCTTCGGGGAGCCCCAATCCCTCACGCCGGCGCTGAAGTCCCTCTCGCCCGTTCCGTGGATTTTGTACTGCTTCTCTCCGACGGTCAGGGTCCCGTCGGCGATGCCGAACTGCTCCAGGTGCTCCGAGGCGACCTTCGCCGACATGGCGGCCTGGGCCTCGTTGACGCATCTCCTGTAGTCCATCTCGGGGTTCTGCGGCTTCCATTCGAGGTCCATCGAGGCCGGGATCGGCGTCGGTGCCGCGGATTTCATGTCCACTACTATCCCTCTGTACGTCAGGGACCATGCTCCGGAAGGGAGCTTGGAGAACGTCAGACCCCCGATGGAGTTGGGGTCGCCCTCGCAGGGGGTGGCGTGTCTGAAGCCGTAGATGACCTCCGGCGTCATGATGACGAAGAACAGGCTCTTCTCGTTCTTGTTCGGCTTGTTGCCGATCCTCATGAACGCTGTGATGTCGTTGGATTCGTCGTGGCAGTTGAAGTAGAGGCTCTCGTTGTATTCGATGTGGTCCTTCATTCGTCGTCCTCCAGATAGATTATGCCGTCGTTGCCGTCCACCGTGACGGTCTGACCGGTCTTGAACAGTTTTGTGGCGCCCATCACGGCGGTCACGGCGGGGATCCTGTACTCCCTCGAGATGACGGCCCCGTGGGACAGGATGCCCCCGGTCTCCGTTATCAGCCCTCCGAGCCTGGAGAACGCGGCGGTCCATCCGGGATCGGTGTTGCTCGTCACGAGGATGTCCCCGTCCTCGACCTCCGACAGCCCCTCGATCGTCTCGACCACGCGTATCTTCCCCGTGACGACCCCCGGGCTGGAGGCCGTCCCGTAGACGGAGTTGGACGATTCTATCGCTATGGTATCGTCGAAGTCGATGCCGTTCCTGACGAACTTCGGCGGCAGGACGTTGGTGTACTTGAAGAACTCCGCCTTGCGGGATTCGATCTCCCCGAACGGTTCCGTCGTTCCGGAGAGGAAGATGTCCAGCGCCTCGGTCTCGAAGAGGAAGAACACGTCGTTCGTCTCGGGGATGACGCCGCGCTCGGCAAGGCGCCTTCCCACTTCCAGCATGCACAGCCTCTCCCTGAACAGGATGTGGTCCAGGTAGAACCTCTGGTTCTCCCTGAAGGTCAGGTATTTCTGGGCGAGTTTGAGCACCCTGCCGTACAGGGCGCATCTGAACACGCCGGTCGCGCCGCTCCTCCTGATCTTCTTCCTGACCTCCTTCTCGAGAACGAAGCGCTCCTCGCGCCTCTGCCTCTCCAGCTCCTTCAGGTCGGATTCCGATTGGGACAGCAGGCGCACGACGTCGATGATGTACGGCTTGTTCTCCTTCCATCTGGGGTAGTAGATCTCCCTGGTGTTGGAGCGGTGGCCGTAGGTGTCCACGAACTCATCGAACTGCTTCCTCAGCGGGATGTCCTGCGTCTCTAACCATTCGACGAACTCCTCGGACGACACGGAATCGATCCTCGATTTCAGGTCCGGGTCGTTCCTGACGGTCTTCGCCATCTCGGAGTATCCGATGTTCGTCTCGACGGTCTTGTTGTTCTCCAGTCCGGAGATCAACCCGGCGTAGTACGCGCCGTCCCTGTCGTCGATCCATTCGATGAGCCAGTTCTTGACCATCAGGTTGGTCGCGATGGAATGGGACACCATCCCGTAGCGGATGAGCTGGTAGTGCTTGATCGACGCCTTCTCGACCCTCTTGTACAGGTCGATGAGCTCCTTATCGGACAGTTCAGTCAGATCGGTGGCGTCGAATTCCTTGCAGACCTCCATGAAGCCCGCGGCCCATTTCTTGTAGGCGCGGTCCGTGAAGAGCATGAATCCGTCGTGGTCCAGGAACAGCACCCTGATCTGCGACCACACCGCCTTCCCCATGTGGGCCGGATACTGCGAGATGCGCTCCTGGTCCTTGAGGGGGAAGTAGTTCAGCAGCTCCTTGGAGCGGACGAACTTGGGATAGTAGGAGAACACGATCTCCAGGGTGTGGGCGTTGAAGTACGCCCTGGATTTGTGGAGCTTGATGAGCTCGCCGGATGTCAGGTCCTTGTAGCCCATCATCTTGGCGCCCTCGTGGTTGACGTACTCGGTGAGCATCTTCCCCATGACCTCGAAGAACATGGGCGTGGTGGCATCGGCCCAGTACTCGTCGCCGTATCCCCTGGTCCAGAGGACGTCGTCGCGTTCGCTGTCGTCGGCGATGGTGGTGATGTTCCTGGACTGGAGGACGTAGAGGACACCGTTCTCCACGGCCCATTCCACGTCCTGCGGGGCTTTGAAGTGCTCCTCGAGCCTCAGTCCCAGGTCGAGGACGTCCTTCAGGATCCTGTCGTCGGAGGAGGGGATGTCGGTCTTGGACGGATCGATGTCCGTCAGCCTGTTCTCCCCGTCGACCAGGAAGTATCCCTTCTCCTTGTGCCTGATGTTGCTCTGCTTGACCGTCCCGTCGCGTCCGAGGACGAACCTGTCCGGGGTGATGACGCCGGATGCGATCGACTCGCCCAGGCCCCAGGAGGATTCGATGACGACGTCGTCGCTGCCGTCCACGGGATTGGCGGTGAACATGACCCCGCTGGTGTCGGACGATACCATCCTCTGGACGACCACGGCCATTCCCGTGGAGAGGTGGTCTATGCCGGCGTCGTGCCTGTACTTGACGGCGCGCTCGTTCCAGTAGGACGCCCAGCACATGATGGCCATCCTCGGGACGTCCTCGGGTCTGATGAAGAGGAAGGTGTCCTGCTGCCCCGCGAAGCTGGCTTCCGGAAGGTCCTCGGCGACGGCGGAGGAGCGGACGGCGTAGTAGGAGTCGCCGTACTCCTTCAGGAAGGCGTCGATCTCGTCCACCAGGGATTGCGGCATGCTCTCCCCGGCGATCATCGAGCGGATGTCCTCCGTCCCCTCGGACAGGGACCTCTCATCCCCGAAATCGATGCCCGACAGCACCTTTCCGATCCTCTCCCTGAGTCCGGTGTCGGTGATGAATGAGTCGTAGGCATCGACGGTGACCGCGAACGCGGGGGGCACCCTGAAGCCGTCCCTCGTCATCTCCGCGAGGTTGACGGCCTTTCCGCCGACCGTCTCGATGGTGATGTCGGGGTCGGTCAGACAACTGACGTTCTTCCTGCCTGAATGGGGCATACTGGCACGTAGTTTTCAGGGATAAAAGGCTTAGCCGTCCGGCAGCCCCCCGGATGGGATTTTCCGTCCGCCTCCCGACCAACCGCGGTCGGAAACCGCCCTCGGTTCCCCCATCTCCTGTACAGTCCGGCGTCCACGCCGGCCTGGTCCAGGCATCTCCCGACGACGATGTCCACGATGTCGTCAACGGAGGTAGGGCGGGGATAGAATCCGGGGTTGGCGTCCATTATGACGACGCCCAGCCTCGCGAGCTTGAGCTCGTTCTCGAGCATCACGGCGCTCTTGGGGGTCTCGCGCACCAGGAGGACGAGCATGCGACCCTCCTTCATGCAGACCGATGCGGCCCTGGTGATCAAAGTGTCGGCGATCCCGTTGGCGATCTTCGCCACCGTGGATTCGGTGCAGGGCGCGATGAACATGCAGTCGTAGCGGAAGCTGCCCGATGCGATGGGCGAGAACATGTCGTCGTCCTCGTACACGTGGTCGGCCATGCCGTAGACCTCCTCCGGGAGGATGTCGGTCTCGGCGGTCAGGACCTTCTTGGCCGTGTCCGACATGACGAGGTGCTTCTCGCCGTCCAGTGCCTGGAGCAGACGGACCCCGTATATCGAGCCGGAGGCCCCGGTCATCGCTACTACGCTCTTCACGTGCACCCGCACGTCCCGGAGGGACATAAATGTAGTTCCGTCGGGGTGTGATAATTATCATGACAGTGATCATTACTATCATGATGAAATAAAGTGATATTTTGAAAAAATTAATCGAGTTTTGATAAAAAAAGCGGTTGTTTGATAGAATAAAACGAATTTATGATGGGATAGAGAAGCCATTCGATAGAATAAATCGAGAAATGATGAAAAAGAAGGTGACGGAGAGATTCACCTGTCCATCACCGAATTGATCGCTATCTCCGCGATGTCCATCGAGTATTCTGCGACCCTCTTCACGGATCCGGCTATGAGCTCCGTCGCCATGGCCGGCTTCCCGGTGAGCCTGTCCGCCATGGAGCTGATCTCCTTGGACCTGGCGACCAGGGTCTCCCCCCGTTCGATGCAGGCGTTCGCCTTGATCATGTCGCGCCCGCTCCAAGTCCCGACGGAATCCACCATCAGGGTGATGACGCTGCGCCCGGTGTCCAGGATCTCGTCGTCCAGCTCGGTCGGGTCGTCGATGAGGGGCCTGAGGTTCGTCGCCAGGAGGACGGCGTGGTCCCCGATCCTCTCGAGGGAGCGGCTGATGCTCCCGCATCTGGCGACCTCGCAGAGCTCCACGCCCATGCGGCGGGAGATGGTGACGTCCTTCTGGTGGATGTTCACCTGCCTGGAGATGAGCCAATCCAGCCTGTCGACCTCGCGGTCCCTGTCGGCCATGCCCTCCAGGTCGGAGGGGTCCTTGTTCTCGAGGCCGTCCATGGTGTCGTTGAGCATGTTCCTGACGAGCACCTTCATCCTCTCGACGGATTTGGCGGGACGCATCTCCAGCTGGTCCATCAGGTCCTTGATCTCGATGCTGTCGTCGCTCTCCTCCATGATCTCCAGGCCGATGGCGGTCTGGGCGAACGCCGAAGCGGTGTTCGCCACCATGCTGGAGAGCCCGGATTCGCATTTCAGGACGATGGAATCGTGCCCGGCGATGTACGCTCCGACCAGCATCCTGTAGAGGAGGTCCCTGTCGGTGATGCCCTTGACGTCGATGGTCTTCACCGAGCTGTCGATGCCGCTCTGCTCGCCGGCGGGGTGGATCACGAGGCTGCCGTCCGGCTGCGTCTGCAGTCCGACCGTGTCGTTCCTCTTGAGCCCGACGGAGTCCGCCCAGTTCTTCGGGAGGGTGATCATGAACGACGAGCCTCCCGTGACCTGGACCCTTCTGAGCTCCATCTTCCCCGAGCCGTTCATATCCATGGGTAAGGGGTAGGCGGACGGGGTATATATCATCTATATATCCGGAGGGGCGGCCTCGGAGGGAGGTTACCGGGACGGTTCATCCGCGCCTTCTATGAGCATGCTCGATTCATCAAGATTCTACATCGCTCTATATTGGAATAAGGCCGAAAACGCATGAATTCGGGCAGATATTGTCATATCTATCCCTCCGTAGGCTCGATATCCCTACATATTTTACTGTACTCTATATAGCATCTATATCTGTATGGATTTATATCAAGATTATATCGACTAACTATATACGTGGGATGGGGATAGACTGGATTCGAGGTGTCAAATACCTTGGATAACAAGATGATGGCAATAATCGCCGTCGCAATCATTGCGATCGCCGGTGTCGGGGCCTACACGGTCCTCAACGGCAACGGCGGGAACAGCAGCAGTTCATCGACGACCCATGCCCTCAGCCTCGACGGAGTCGAAGCGAAAGAGAGCAACGTCGTCAACGGCACATACGAGATCAAGAGGAACCTCGTCCTCGTCACCAAAGGCGAGGCCACCGGAAACGTCGCCGCCTTCCTTGACTGGATCACCAGCGAGGAGGGGCAGAACGTCCTCGGACAGGAGTTCGTCAAGCTCTCTTCAACCTCTTACACCACGGCCGCGGAGCCAGACAAGAACGGAAAGACGTCCATCGTCATGGGCGGATCGACTTCCCTCAGCGAGACGGCCGAGAAGCTGGCCGCCGCTTACATGGCAAAGTACAGTTTCATGACCATCAGCGTTCAGGGAGGAGGCTCCGGAGCGGGAGAGAAGTCCTGCGATTCCGGACTCTTCGACATCGGAATGCTCTCCAGGGACATGGGATCCTCCTACGAGGGCAACCTGGTCCCCAGGACCATCGGACAGGACGGAGTCGCTATCATCGCGAACATCTCCGGAGTCCAGAACCTCACCATGGAGCAGGTCGCCAAGATCTTCAGCGGCGAGATCACCAACTGGAGCGAGGTCGGCGGACCCGACAAGAAGATCCTCGTGAACATCCGCGAGGACGGATCCGGAACCCGCGAGTGCTTCGACAACGCCATGAAGGCCACCGTCTCCGGATGGGAGGCCACCAAGAACGCCGTATCCAGCAGCTCCACCGGAGCGGTCATCACCAACGTGCAGAGCGCCGAGGGATCGATCGGATACATCAGCATCGGTCAGATCGCGAACATCTGAGCGTGGTCCGATGGAAACAAGTCAGCACGGCCTGGGCAGGGTCGGCAGGACCGATAGCGACCGGGTCATGAAGACCGTCCTCATGGCGGTCTCGTCCCTGGCCGTGCTGGCGGTCTTGCTCATAATCCTGTTCACGTTCGGGAACAGCTTCACCGCCATCAAGGAGGTAGGCATCCTGGACTTCATCTTCGGAGGGGACTGGCGCCCCTCCTCCGGCGACTACGGGGCGCTGCCCCTGATCGCCGGCACCCTCATGGTGACATTCGGGGCGATGGTCATAGCCGTCCCCGTCGGTATCGCCTGCGCCGTATACATCTCGGAGATCGCCAACCCGAAGCTCAGGGGCACCCTGAAGCCCGTGGTGGAGCTGTTCTCCGCCATACCCTCCGTGGTGTTCGGTTTCGTGGGCATGATGCTCGTGATCCCCGCACTGAGGGTCTTCTTCCCCGACCAGCAGCTGTTCAGCAACTCCTGGCTGGCCGCATCGATCGTGCTGGGCCTGATGGCCCTGCCCACGATCATATCGGTGTCGGAGGACGCGATCCACGCGGTCCCCCGCTCCTACAGGGAGGCGTCCCTCGCCATGGGCGCCACCAAATGGGATTCCATCGTCAAGGTGGTCATCCCCGCCGCCCTCTCGGGCATATCGGCGGCGATCATCCTCGGGATCGGAAGGGCCATCGGAGAGACCATGGCCGTCCTCATGCTCACCGGGAACTCGCCGGTCATCCCCGACCCGCTGTGGAACGTGTTCTCCCTGATCAGCACCCTGACAGGGACGATCGCGCTGCAGCTCTCGGAGTCCGTCGCGGGCTCCCTCACCCAATCCGCCCTGTTCGAGCTCGGCATGATCCTGATGATCATGGTGCTCCTGATCAACCTCGCATCCAGGCACGTCATAAAGGCGTCCAAGCGCAGGATGGGGGAGTGCGGAAAGCCCTCGCTGGTGTCGAGGATCTACGTCAAAGTCGTCCCCGTTAACGTCCGCGAGACGCTGGAGCCCAACAGGCACAAGATAATCATAGGCGGATTCCTCGCGCTGGTGTTCTTCGGCGTGTGGATGTTCGCATCACTGGTCACGACCTCCGTGATGGCGCTCGTGGCCGCCCTGGGCGTCACGGTCATCGTCGGCGCGGTCGGGAAGTCCCTGAACGACGCCGAGCCCACCAAGAAGGAGAGGTTCTGCATGGGCGGGATCTCCCTCATCATGGGCGCAGTCGTGCTCGTCCTGGCCGTCATAATAGGATACATACTGATGAAGGGCCTCCCCGCGATCAGCTGGGAGTTCCTCACAACGGGTCCCGCACCCGGCGGAAGGTCCGGAGGCATCTTCCCCGCGATCGTCGGAACCCTGGAGCTCATCGCCGGTACCGCCCTGATAGCGTTCCCCCTGGGGATCCTCACCGGTATCTACCTCAACGAGTACGCCAAGGACACGAGGTTCACCAGGATCGTCAGGGAAGCGATAGACCTCCTGAACGGGACGCCGTCCATCGTCTTCGGTATGTTCGGGATGGTGTTCCTCGTGACGTACCTCGGACTGGGCTACAGCATGCTGGCCGGATGGATAACCCTGGCCTTCATGATCCTGCCCGTGGTCATCAGGACCACCGAGGAGTCGCTCAAGGCCGTTCCCATGGAGCTCAGGGAAGCTTCGAGGGCCATGGGGGCCACGAAGTGGACCACCATCCGCAAGGTCGTGGTCCCCGCCGCCATGGGAGGGATCGTCACCGGAGGCATCCTTTCCACCGGACGCGCCGCAGGGGAGACGGCCCCCATCATGCTCACGGCGGCCGTCATCTCGCAGCCCAACCTTGCCGGATCCATCTTCGACCCGGTCATGGCGCTCCCGCTGCACCTGTACCACCTGGCGATGGACCTCCCCGGTACCACCGCCCTGCAGTACGGGACCGCCACGGTGCTGCTGGTCATAGTCCTGCTGTTCTTCGCGGCCGCATCGGTCGTGAGGAGCCATTACAACAAGAAGGTCAAGTGGTGATTGGAATTAGATTCATGAAGAAGAAGGAGGACGCGGCGCCGGTGAACGAGGCGCCCGTCCGCGACGAGGGGGCGGCCGACGCCAACCACCTCGAATGGCTCGAGAACAGGGACCCGATAATCGCCTCGGTCCCCGAGGACGAGAGGTGCATAGACATCAGGAACGTGAACCTCTGGTACGGCGCCAAGCAGGCGCTGTACGGGGTGGACCTCCCCATCAGGAGGAGATCCATCACCGCCCTGATCGGACCCTCCGGATGCGGGAAATCAACTCTGCTCAGGAGCATCAACAGGATGAACGACCTGGTCGACGGATGCAGGATCGAGGGGAGCATGCTCTTCGGCGGCGAGGACCTCTACGCTCCGGATGTGGACATCAACTCCCTGAGGACCAAGATCGGGATGATTTTCCAGAAGCCCAACCCGTTCCCCATGACCATCAGGGAGAACATCACCTACGGTCCGAAGATCCACGGGATAAGGGACAGGAAGGAGCTTGACGAGATCGTCGCCAGGTGCCTCCAGCAGGCAGCCCTGTACGACGAGGTCGCCGACCGTCTCGACACGTCCGCCCTCGGACTCTCGGGGGGACAGCAGCAGAGGCTGTGCATCGCGCGCGCCCTGTCCGTCGATCCCGAGGTCATCCTGATGGATGAGCCCACTTCGGCATTGGACCCCATCGCCACCTCGAAGATCGAGGACCTGGCGGTGGAGCTGAAGAAGGACTACACCGTGGCCATCGTCACCCACAACATGCAGCAGGCGTCCAGGATAAGCGACTACACCGGGTTCATGTACATGGGCAAGATGATCGAGTTCAACGAGACGGAATCGATGTTCAACAAGCCGGAGAAGGCCATGACCGAGCGCTATCTCACGGGAAGGTTCGGATGATAACATGAGGAGATTCGAGGACGACATAGACGCCGTGGTCGCGGAGACGTGCGACATGGCGAAGCTCTCCACCGACATGCTGGAGAGGGCGATCCAGGCCATAACCGACGGGGACGTGGACCTGGCGGAGTCGATCATCGCCGACCAGGCGAAGATCGAGAAGATGGACGACGACATCGAGGATGCGGCGATCAGGATACTGTCGCTCTACCAGCCCACGGCCGGGGACGCGAGGACCATCGCCACGGTGCTCAAGTCCATCACCCATCTGGAGAGGATCGCGAAGTACAGCACGAACATCGCCACCGCGACGAAGTACCTGGCGGACAAGCCCGTCTACGACGTCGTGGACCTCATCGGCCCCGTCGGGGACATGGCCATGTCCCTGGTGAGGCTGGTAGTCAACGGGTTCGAGAACAGGAGCGTCGACGGCTTCGACAGGATCGAGGGCATCGACGACCGCCTGGACGAGGCGATGCGCAGGGACCTCGGAGCCATAGTCGAATTCATCGACACCCACGAGGGCAGCGCCGACGTGTGCATCTACTACATCTCGGTGCTGAAGTTCCTCGAGAGGGTCGGCGACCACGCATGCAAGATGGCCGAGAAGGTCTGCTTCATGGTCACCGGCAAGCGCGCGACCATCTTCTGAAAAGTTTTACCCGGGAGCGGACTCCTCCGTCCGCCCCCGGTTCATGCACTGAACGTGTCCTTGCTGGCGTACAGCAGCAATGTGAAGACGATGCCGAACACGAACAGGATGATGCCGATCGAGGCGTAGAACGTGAAGCAGCACATCCCGAGGCACGCGATGCTGGATGCGGCGCAGAGGATGACGCATGTCCTCCAGTCCTCGGCCTTCTTGCATTTGAAGTAGCAGTACACGGCGAGGGCCCCGCTGATCGCAAGGAACACCATGCTCAGCGGCATCAGCACGGCCATGTTCGAGGACCATGCGGGGAAGTATCCCGACATGTCCGTCCCGGTCATGTTCGTTACGGTGTCCAACATCTCCTGGTACGCCTCTTCGGTCAGCCCGATGGCGCTGACCGCGTCTATGAGGCCGATCACGATGGCCATTATACCGTAGATCAGGATGATGAACGCGAATGACGGTCCCTTCCTGACCCGGTAAGCTCCGGCCTGATAGGGGTTCGAATACCCTCCGACCGGAGACCCGCACTCCTTGCAGAACGAAGCGCCTTCCATGAGCTCCGCCCCGCATCTCGTGCAGAACCTGTTGCCTTCCATGTCCGAGGGATGAATGGCGCCTGTTCATTACCGTTGGGGTCGAAGCTTCGGGACTCCCGTGGTCTAACTAATGAAGAGTATCCTGTAATACTGCATGCACTAACAACTATTATCACCTGGTGCCAAATCTTTCACGGCATGTCTCATAGGAGATCATCCAAGGGCGCCGGAAAGCGCACAGGTTGGGGCAGGTTCGACCCCAGGTACATGAGCCGGGATGAGGAGGAGATGCCTCTTCCCGAACCGAAATTGCTGCAAGCGATTACTCCGAAGAACGAGAAGGAGTACGAGGGTGCATGTCAGATTTCCCTGAACACGTTTCTTGCGATGCTCATGATGGTCCCGGACAGGGATTTCATGATAGCTGCCACGCTGAACTTCATATCCGATCAATCCTCCCTGGTGAGTTATGCGGAGGAGAACGAGGGGAGGTACGATTTCGGGAAGCACCCTGAGCGTGCATCCATCCTCGTCCTCTTCGGGGACATGGTTCTTCTCTCTTTGTTCAGGAAGGAGTGCCCCCGGGAAGGTATCGACCCCCTGGCAGTCGGGGCATTGGCCAGATGCGTCCCGAAGGAATGGGATGAAGATTGCCTCCTGATCATCAAGGGAATCTACGGATGCCTCATGGATCTCGGAGGAGCGAAGGACCATGCGGATGACCTTTGGAAAGACTACGTCGCGGAGGTGGAGGACGAGGACTGATAATCCGCATCCATCCCGGGGTTGAACGGTCGAAGGTGCTGCGAAGACCTCGGGATCCGATGGATGTGTCATCGGATTTGCACAGTTGTGGGTCTTTCAGTCGATTCCCGTTGATTTTGCGGTCGTACAGGATATTATATATGATGACGCCATCGGCCCAATCACGGAGTTCAGGAAACGACGTTTGTGCGATTCCTGCCGTGGGAGGAGTTTCTCCTCCGGGCCGTACGGGGACGATGGTCGGACGTACGGGTTCGCTTCAGGATTCTGAATAGAATTATCATTCCTGTCAGCAACGCTTATATACAACATCGCCCTACCACGCGCCCGTAGCCGTTCCGCGGCATTGATCGCGGTGCGGTGTGAGGTATCGATATGGTTACCGTCTACGACGTTCCCGCCGAGGCACTCATACTCAAGACGGCCCAGAAACTCAAGGAGAACCCCAACATCGTTCCCCCCGAGTGGGCAGAGTTCGTGAAGACCGGCAGGCACACTGAGAGGGCCCCCGTCCAGGACGACTGGTGGTACACTAGGGCCGCCTCCATCATGAGGAAGCTGTACGTCAAGGGTCCGATGGGATCCTCCAAGCTCGCCGCCGAGTACGGCGGATTCGCGGACAAGGGCTCCATGCCCAACAGGGCCGTGAAGGGAAGCCGCAACATCGCCAGGAAGTGCATGATGCAGCTCGAGGCAGCCGGATACCTTGTCTCCAAGGACAAGGAAGGCCGTGCAATCAGCCCCGCGGGGCAGTCTCTTCTGGACAACACCGCGAAAGAGGTCTATGACGAAATGAGGGCTTGAGGAGGAATCGGCATGGAAGACCCCGAATTGGAAGCGCTCAGACAGAAGAGGATGGCCGAGCTCCAGCAGCAGGCCCAGAACCAGGCCGCCCAGCAGGAGCAGGCACAGAGGTTCGAAGCCCAGAAGCAGGGCGTCCTCAGGCAGATCCTGACCCCGGAGGCGCGCGACAGGCTCGCCAACATCAGGCTCGCCAACCCCGCCATGGCGGAATCTGTCGAGAACCAGCTTATACAGCTCGCCCAGAGCGGCAGGCTGAGGGGAGTCATCGACGACGCCATGCTGAGGAACATCCTAGCCCAGATCGCCCCGCAGCGCAGGGAGATCACCATAGAGAGGAGATAATCATGTCAAGCACAAAGGCCCCCGCAAT
>CAVIUM010000030.1:0-21544 GCA_963645865.1 Lachnospiraceae bacterium | reverse complement strand
GCAGGGTGCCCTGGCTGGCGAGCCAGACGGACATGCTGGCGGATGACTGGGAGGTTTACGACGAATGAACGAGGACGCACGCAAGGCGCTGTGGAAAATCACGAAAAGCCTCGGGAATACGACCTCCGGGGCCGAGGAGCTGCAGGAGAACCTGGATTGTGCCATGGAGTTCATCGACGAGTACGACGCGAAGACCCGCAGGGTCATCATGGACCTCAAGGCCCTCATGGATGACTACCTCGCGGACATGCAGGTCGCTCAGAAGGTCGTCTGGGACAAGCTCATAGCGAGGGAGGCCTGACCATCAGATACATGGAACTCTGCCACCTCTGCGCCGGAGTATATCTCTTCGCGGGGACGGTCATCGCCATCCTCGCCACGACCATCGGCGAAGACCCTCTGTCGGGTATCATCGTCTTCGGGGGCTCGTTGCTCCTCGCGCGGGTCATCGTTCCGCAGGGGGAGATGAAGATAATATGAACCTCCCGCTCGCATTGGGACAGGCCGCCGCCATAGTGGCATTCGCGGTCCTGCTCACCCTCGTGATCGAGGAAGCGGTCTGGAGGTACGCGATCTGGTCGGACGAGAGGTGTCTGAAGAGATGGAGGGAATGGCAGAGGCAGAAGGAGGAAGAGAAGATGAAGGAACGTGAAGAACTCTTCACAACTCTTCACAACTCTTCAGATGAAGAGTTGGGAGCCGGGAGGTGAACGGATGGAGGTGGATTCCGTCAAGCATGTGGCGAGGAACGGGACATCGCTGTCCATCAACATGACCAAGGAACTGAGGATGCTCGGCCTGGATGCCGGAGACCTTGTTCACATAACCATTTCGAAACCGCTTGAGAATTCGGAGGAATGAAGATGAGCGTAGAATCTTGCGTGAGATATCCCGATGGAATGTACAGATGCATCGTTGAGACATACGATGGAACGAAGTATACCCTCTGCAGCGAGGGGACCCCGTACGAGGAGGTCAAGGAGCTCAGCACCCTCTCCCCGACCGTGTGGTACACCTTCACCGCGGACCTGGGGACCGGATACGGTTCGGTCGCCCTCAAGGTCGAGGACATCAAGTCCATCACCTGGCCTCAGTCCGACGAGGACGAGGACGAGGAAGAGGGTTGCATCGACCCCAGGTGCGACATCGGGAGGACCTATCCCGAACCCGTCGATACCGACGAGGAGTGAGGGGGCGGGCTGGAGATGGGACCAGCCGACCTCCTGACCATCACGACCGTCCTTCTCACGGGCATCCTGATGCTCATGTGTTGGCTCTTCGCCGACAGGAAAAAGAAGGAATAAACCTTTTTCAAACCTCTTTCCGATTTGTTTATATATCTTGATGCCTTAGGGAGATATGCTGCGGGTGACCGTAGCAGGAGTCGAGCCATGATCGAGATCGATTTGAAGAACGCGACCTTGTACGACCCGGATGCCGCCGAGGATTCGGATATCGGTTGTGACGATATCATACCCCCCGAGGCATACGGCAGGCGTATCAGGGTCATCCACACGGATAATGAGAAAGGCGTGGAGGTCAAGCGCGTGCGCATGGTCACCACCACGGTCCGCGAGCTCGCAGGGTTCGACCTGACGGTCACGCCCGGCGTGGCGATATCCGGACAGGACTGCATCATGCTGACGGGTTCGGAGGGGAGGCTCTTCTTCGGGAAGGGATGCACCTCCATCACCAGAAGGACCGTCAAGATGATGCGCGTGTCGATCATGGCGAACGGCAAGCTCAGGGTGGTCGTATGACCCTGGAATCGGCGCTCGGCTTGGAGGAGTTCGATCCGTCCGAGATATCGGACGGCATCCGCGTCTCCGAGCTGAGCGATGAACAGGTCGAAGCGGCCCTGGAGTGGTGCGATGGTATGATAGATGCCTGGACCCGCGCCCGCGATCTCATCGTCGGATGCTGGAAGTCGGAGGAGACCCTCCGCGACCTGCTGAAGAGGGAGATGGGGAGCGAGCCGACATCCTATGCCGTGCAGGCCCTGACGGGCGGTGCGGTGTCCCAGTTCGCCTGCGCGTCCGACATGGCCGTGCAACGCATCGCATCGCTGAAGAGACTCCGCAAGGAGCTGATGGAGAGGATGGAATGAGAGCAGGAAGCAAGGAACTGATCCTGGCATACCTCGAAGCATGCCCGGATACGACCTCTACGGAGATCGCGACCGCAACGGGGATCTCCCGTGAGACCGTGAGACGCAATCTCCGCGTGCTGTATAAGGAAAGAAAGGTGAACTACACCGAGGATATACGCAAATCCAGGGGGAACAGGTACCGCCTCGCCTCCGCCGTGCAGGCGCCGCCGGAGACGGCCAAGAAGTACGCCGAGCCCGCTCCGGCCCCTCTCACCAAGGAGGAGGCCGAGAGGGTGGAGGAGAAAGCGAGACTCAGGAAGGAGTGGCTGGCGTACCGCAAACAGAGGTGGGGATACCGATGACGGATGAATATGGAAGAGACCCGCCCATGCGCGTCCTGATAGAGCTGTGCGACAGGCGCATCGCGTCGTGTTGGAAGATACATTACTTCGCCGAGAAAGCGTACAAGAGGGGCGACCTGTCCCTGAAGGACTTCAAGTTCATCAAGAACAAGCTCAGCAAGGCGATGCACCAGTTCGACAGGATAAAGGCCCTGCTGAACGAACCGCATTCCTGCGAGACCTGCGCCAGGGCGTCCGGCTCCATCTCCGACGAGGAATGGGACTGCTCCATCGCGGACAGGCTCACGGAGGCCGACATCGACATGTGCAGGGATGGCTGCTGCCCCAGATGGGTCCGCAGGGAAGAGGAATCGGAGGAGGAGAGCGATGGATGAATTGACGACCACGAAGCGCATCGGGAAGGGCGCGGGGAATACGATCCTCCGCATCAACAAGGAATCCGAGCTGTTGGATGTGGGTTGCGGGGATATCGTGGAGATAAGGATGAGGGTGCTGCGTCGCAGAGGTGTGGATGTTGAAGAAAGAACTGAAAGCCGAAAGGGACAGGAAGTTCACGAGATCTCAGCGCGACGAATACAAGGCATCCCTGGAGCACGATATCAGGAATCTGGATAAGGCGGGTTGCAGCGGCGGGATGGTCGACAACCTCAAAGAGAGGCTGGCCTGCATCGAATGGCTGGAGTCCAATGACGACCCCAGGCCCCTGGACACGGGGACCATGAACGAGTACAGGAGGTTCAGGGATGGACTCCGATGACGGTGTGATGGACTTCCTGATAAGGAATCTCAAGTCCCGTACCGACAACGGACGCGACCCGGTCCTGCAACCCCAGGCCACCGTGATACATGCGAAGGCATGGGAGATGATAGAGCGGTTCGCGGAGGTGGGGAGCGGATTCTCCGTCTACCCTGCATATGCAGACCACCCCGACCGCACCACACGCAAGGAGAAGGCGCTGAAGGCCATCAGGGCGATATACGCCGAGGCCGGGGTCGCCATCACAAACGACTTATGAATCACAGGTGAGAAGCATGAACGACGACGAGTTCAAGATAACGGAAGAGAACGAGAAGGATCTGTACGCCCTGATGGACAGGGTCATGGGTGCACTGAAGGAGATGGATGACGACGACGTGCCGGATGAAGAGCCTGAGGCGGTCGCCTCGGACAGGATGCGCAACATCTGCACGGGCAGCATCGCCATGATGCGTGCCGAGGACCTCATGTGCGCCATGGATGCTTTCCTGTGCCTGGACCTGGGCGCGTTCGGGGCCGAGAAGGAGTTGGGGAGGATCAGGATGCATGCATCCCTCGTGGTCAAGTCCCTGGTACCGCTCATGGACAAGGTGCAGGACAAGCTGGTGGAGTTCGACCAGTGGAAGGAGGACGGGAAGGATGCCCGAGACCTACACCATCTACGAGATAAACCGCCGCACGCACTCCTACAAGGCGATCAGGAGGTACGTCACCTTCGATGTCGCCCGGAAGGAGATCGAGATGCAGAACAAGAAGAACCTCAAGACCAAGCGGTACATCGCTGTGAAGGAGTGAAACCTTTCTCAAACCCTTTACGTCATACAAAGTCAGACATTTTATATACTTGGAGCGGATACAGAGGTATGCTATGACAGCATACGACAGAATCCGCAAGACCATAACCACGAACGGCAACAGCCTCGCAGTCAACCTGACCCAGGAGCTCAAGCGCATGGGCCTCAGGAAGAACGACGAGGTGCTGGTATCTCTGGAGAGGGTTTCAGGGTCCAGGGACAACCGCTTCACGGGCCTCGAGGCGCTGGAGCAGCTCCTGGCCGGATATGTGCTCAGGTGCGATGAGATCAACTCCCGCATCGCCTACGACCCCATGAAGATCAGCTCCACGATAGAATCGGGTGCGTTCGCCATGTCCTGCCTGGAACCCACTGATGAGATCCCCAAGGACGTCTGGGTGTCCGACTGCCCCGATATCATCCAGTTCCTGTTCACCCACTCCTGGGCCATCGAGACGGTCAATGTCAACGCCATCAACTACAACACCCGCGCGTATCGCGCGCTCATGAGGGAGGCGATACGCATAGCGGGGAAGGAGAAGGGGAAGGACTTCGAGTACGTCTGCGATATCATGTACAAGCTCAACGATATGGGCTGGCAGTACGACGGGAAGATCGACCACGGATACATCCCGAACACCTTGGGGGAGAAGAAGGATGGCAACTGAACCCGGATGGAAGATCATCGAGCTCTTCGCGGGCATCGGCGCCCAGGCGCAGGCCCTGGAGGACCTCGGTATCCCGTTCGAGTCCACGGTCTGCGAGATAGACGAGAAGGCGTACAGGAGCTACTGTGCCATCCACGGCGAGGCTCCGAACCTGGGGGACATCACGAAGGTGCAGAGTCTCCCCGATGCCGACCTCGTGTTCTTCTCCTGGCCGTGTCAGAGCGTCTCCATCGCGGGACCGCAGGCTGGCATGAAAGAGGGGTCGGGCACCACGTCGTCCCTCCTGTGGGAGGTCATGAGACTACTCAGGACCGCGCAGGAGCAGGGCAGGCTTCCCGAGTACCTCTGCGCCGAGAATGTCTATGCCGTGCTCAACAAGCGCAACAAGCCCGAGCTCGACAGGATGGTCGCGGAGCTGGAGGGGATGGGCTACACCGTCTCCTACGCCATCATGAACGCCAAGGACTACGGTGTGCCCCAGAACAGGAAGAGGTTCTTCCTGGTGGCATCCCTGCACGACGGGGAGTTCATCTTCCCCGAGCCCTGCCCCGACGGGAGGGTGCTGAAGGATGTGCTTGAACCTCCCGAGGACGTCCCCGAGAGGTGCTGGCTGTCCAAGGAGCGCATCGCTAAGTACGAGGAGCACTACGACAGATGCCGTAGGGCGGGCAACGGCTTCGGCTGGAATCCCACCGACGGCTCCGCCGTGGCCAAGGCGGTCACGACCAATGCGGACAGGCAGTATTCCAACATGCTCATCCAGTGCGGGGACCTCAATCTGCCCGGCCATGAGTCGGCATCCCGCGTCTACAGTCCCGAAGGCATCTGCCCCACGGTCACCACACCCTGCGGAGGCGGTCACATGCCCCGCATCAAGTGGCCCGCGGGCACGCACAGAGGCTATATGGAGGCCCAGGACGGCGACGGACTGGTCATGGCCAGGCCGACCCTCGCGAGAGGCACCGTACAGCCCCAGCAGTCGCCTACGGTCACCTGCGGGAGCACCACGGGCGTATGCGTCAGCGACCCCAGGGAGGCCGTGCAGGAGGCTCTGGAGGGGAACCTCAGGATCAGATACATCACATCGAAGGAGGCCTGGCGTCTGCAGGGTTTCTCCGACGAGGCATACGAGAAGGCGAAGGCGATCCCCACCAGCGAGACCCAGTTGTACAAGCAGGCGGGCAACAGCATCGCCGTCCCCTGCCTGAAGGCCATCTTCAAGGGGATGCTCATCGACCGTACATGGAGGGGCAGGAAGCGCACCCTCGAAACCTTTTCCGACGAGGAGGAATCCGAATGAGAACGAAGAACGGAATCAGGATGCCCGCGAGGGCCACGAAAGAGAGCGCATGCTACGACCTGTTCGCCCCCAAGGACATAAAGATAAAGGCGGGCGAGTGGACGGAATTCGGCACGGGCGTGTACCTGGATGGCACCGAAGCCCCCGTGATGAAGCTGAAGCGCCACAACATGTCCACGGGATTCGACGATACCGTCGAATACAGACCGCTGACATGGGTGATGACCATGCATCCCCGCTCTGGGCTGGGGTTCAAGCACATCGTGAGGATAGCGAACACCACGGGAATCGTGGACCAGGACTACCGTGACGAGATCAGGTGCAAGCTCACCGCCGAGGAGGATGTCACCATCCCCAAGGGGAAGGCGTATGCTCAGGCGATGTTCGTGCCGTACCTGGTCCTGCAGGACGAGATCGCCCCCGAGGATATCCGCAAGGGAGGCTTCGGGTCCACTGACAAGGTGGAATGATGCGCTCCACATACGCGAAGGTCTCCCCGAGGCGCACGAACAAGTGCCCCAGATGCGGGTCGCTGGCCGTCGAGAGCGAGGACTATACGTTCCGGGATGTGGGCGTCCTCACCAGGACCGTGTGCAACACATGCGGGTTCTGGGTGGCCAACTGCGCCTTCGCGGACAGACTCGGAGAGCCCGAATACAGGGGATTCCTGTGCAACGGCGCTATTCCGCAGGACATCCCCCTCCCTATGAGGGAGGTGGTGGCGGGATGGCGTCATTGAGGCACATGAATGGGAAGACGAAGGCTCGCAAGCATTCCGGGTCCAGACGCACCAGGTTCCTCAACGACCCCCTCCACGCGGGGCAGGCGGCGAAGCTGGAGGAGATGGCGGGTCTCCGCGACCTCCTCTTCGCCCGTCGCATGATGGACTTCTGCGAGGAGTTCCCGTGCAGCGACCCCGACGAGGGATACGCGAAGGCCATCATCCGTCTGGTGGAGATGGCGTACTCCGGCGCGGACCAGATGGAGGTCAGGGGCATCCTGTACTTCTGTCCGGATATCTCGTACCGCCAGACCAATCTGGGCCCCGTATGGGGTGCCTGCCTGTCCATGGGATTGGGCGAGGACTGTCTGGTCACCGTGACGCGCATCAGGTTCAAAGGCAATGTGGCCACGATATCCACGAAGGAGTCGGACATCCTGCTCCGTTACGGTACGGACCTGGAGGCGCTGTACAGGGACTTCCTGACCGTCAATCCCGATGCGCCCGGGGACGGCATCCATTGGGATTACAAGGTAGGCTACGACACCCTGAACTACGTGGTTCCCGAGCCTCTGCATGTGGACTTCGGATGGGGCTACATCCTCGAGAACCTGGACGGGAACTGGAGGGAGGCCCCGATGCCGCAATTCTCGAGGGAGGAGATCCGCCGTGCCAAAAGGCAGCAGTAAGGACCTGGGATAGAAGCAGCTGTACGATGTGTGGCGCTTCATCATAAGACGGGTCGAGGACCCGTCCAACCCCGATTATGCGCACTACAGGGCGCTGGGGGTCACCGTCTGCGACGAATGGCACGACTTCGAGACCTTCTGCACCTGGGCCATGGCCAACGGCTACAGACCTGGCCTGACCCTGGACAGGATGCGCAACGCCAACGGCCCTTACGCCCCGTGGAACTGCCGCTGGGTGTCCAGGAAGGACCAGGCATACAACAGGACCACCAACCACCCTCTGCGTGCCTCCGATGGGAGGATACGCACGGTGGTGCAATGGTCGAAACTCACGGGCATCCCCGAATCCACCATCCGCAAGAGATTGAGTCTCGGGTGGAGTGTGGATGAAGCCGTCGGATTGAAGAAAAGAGAGAAACCGACCCGCCGATGAACGGCGGGTCGGCCAAGATAGAATGAACGGGCTTTCGCCCGCGGTTTGGACCTCAGGCCGAGTAAGCCATGTTGGTGATACGCCCGGACCCAATGAACTTGTCGATACGGGTCTCCATCCTGGCGTGGATGACGGACTTCTCGAGAAGCTCGCGGGTGATGGCGATGTTGTCGGTGGAGTACACACTGACAGGGGTCAGCATGGACATCCAGATATGGTCCAGGTCGTATAGGCCCACATCTCCCATGACATCGGGATAGGGCGTGGCCTCCTTGAAGTTGAAGGCGACGTTTCCATCGACGATACAGGGGATGTTGTGGTACGAGTGGATGAGGATTCCTCCCTCCCTTCCGGGGACGGTCTTGACGCCCGCGAAGGACCTCTGGACCGAAACGGAGTCGAGGTACAGGTTCCTGCCCTGGAACTGAGCGGACAGCTTATGCTCGACGTTGTGCGAGATGCACCACATCTTGTTGCTGGGGTTGCCCATCTCATCCCAGTTGACCATACACTTGGCCCACAGGGAATCGAACAGATCCAGGTCCATGGTCTTCCCGTCGGCATTGACGAGCTGACCGTCGAACGGGGATTTCTTGACGGACCTGAAATCATACAGGTCGGATTTGGTTCCTCCGTAGGGAGTGACCATATCGGCGGATTCGATGGTGGTTCCGCGGTTCGTCTTTCCGATCTCCTCGAAACCGGAGATCATCCTGTTGAGTCCCTGCAGAGAAGTCTCGACCTGCTTCAGGTCCTTCTCGACGGTAGGCTGGGGGCAGCCGATGGGCCTCAGGATGGCGAGGTCGATGGCGTTGGCGTACGACGTCGCGATCATCTTGGCGTACTGCTTGTGGCTGGAGACATCGTCCTTGCCCTCGACGGCCATCAGACCGAGACCGTAGTCCCAGGGGAACGGAACCTCTTTGTAGGGCTCCGCGACCTCGAGGACGGGGATAGCCTTGGAGGCTCCGATCTTTCCGTCCTGAGCGGTCTCCCATCCGATACCCTTGAAGACATCGCCGTCCATACCGTAGTCGGCCTGAGCGTAAGCGATACGAACTCCCACGTGGTTGTACGGGCGGGTTCCGATGGCGGTGTAGATGTTCTTGCAGGACATCATGCCCGCCATGATGTCGGCTCCGAAGATCTCGTTGAAGTATCCGTTGTCGCCATAGGTGGCGGCCCCGTCGGACCTCCTGATGGAGTTGTGGAAGATCTGCCATCCTCCGGAGTAGTAGTCATTCCACGACGGCAGAGTGGCCTCGGGGATCTCGGGGTAGTTGGACCCGAACTGAGTCCCGGCCCTGTAGAATTTACTTGCCTCAGACATGGTAATTACCTATTGACCTTTTATTCATAACGAGGTTTATAAAGGGTACTATGCAGGTGCCCTTTCAGTGGGCCCTCAGCCCGTTAACGAAGCTCTCCAACTGCATCTCGAACTCACTCTTCTCCTCGACGACAGGCTCGCCGTCGTGGAAGATATCGGAGAACAGGCTCGGAGCCGATTTCTTCATCGCATCCCCTTCGGAACCGTGCACGCCGCCCATGACGGACTGCGGTGCAGGACGGGAGGATTTGAAGACCCCGGTCTTGAATTCCTCCAGGACCGCACTCATATCGAAATCAGAGGTCTTCTCGTAGGTACGGAGCTGGGGCCTGATCTCCTGGGTGGGCGTATTGAGGTAGTTGGTGGAGTCGTTCATGACCGCCTCCATCTCCTCCATGCGGGCCTCCATGAAGCTCTTCTTGACCCCCTCGGTCGGACCGATGTCGGTCTTTCCGGTGGCCTTCTCCGCATCGCCTTCCTCGACGGCATCTCCGCCTTCCGCGGTCTCGCCGTCTTCGGACTTCTCGGCGTCATCGCATTTCTCGGACTTCTTCACATCCTTCTCCTCGTCATCGTCTTTCTTCTCGGAATCGCTCTCGGGCTTGTCCTCTTCGGACTCCTCCTTCGGACCCTCATCGGCTCCGCCCTCGGGCATCGGAGGCTCTCCGGCGGATTCGGGTCCGACGGCCTCTCCTCCGACATCCCCTGCGGGGCCTTCGGATTCGATGGTCGGGGGCATGTCCATGCTCTGTGCGGGGTCCAGCCCGCCGGGCATGGCGGTCCCGCCCATGTACTGCTCCCAGAGCTGTTTCACACCGTCGATGAATCCCGTGATGTTGGCGACCTTCTCGGTGTCGCCCTCATCGAGCGCGGTATGAGCGGACTCGGTGACAGCGGAGATAAAGTCGTTCAGCGCGTCCTCGTCGGAATAGGCATATTCGTTGAAGTCGAGCTGTCCGAGCGGATTGGGCTCGCCTCCCGGTCCCGCGCCCCCTATGTCTCCCATGCCGCCCTGGCCTCCCATATCGTCCATGGGACCTCCCATGGGCGGAGCCATCCCGGCATCGGGCGTAGGGGAACCTGCAGAGGGCATCTCATCGCCCATGTCGTCCAGAGGCGCATCGCCATCCATCCCGGGCGACGCCCCGCCTCCCACATTCCCGATGTCCGCCCCTTCGGACGGCATGTCGGGCATGATATCGGGGGCGGGAGCTCCGGGGGGCGCCCCGGCGGGTGCGCCCATTCCTCCTGCATCGGGTATGGGCATGCCACCCATGTCCCCTCCCATGCCGCCCATTCCGGCGGCCTGGTCGTTCGCAACATCAATCGCATTCTGGTCCCCCTCGAGCTGAGGTATAACGGTCTCAGCGGTACGGGATGTATCGACACCGATCTCGCTGAGCTGTTGCGCCAGAGTATCCAGCTTGCCTGCGACGGATGCTCCGGCCTTGGCAAGCGGACTGAGTTGTTCCTGGTATTTCTCCCAGGCTTCGATCTCGTCCATGAGGCAATGATAAGCATTGTGGTATTAAAAAGGGGGGTTTTAAAAAGGGGTTTGTGCGTGCGCTGTTGCGCACGCCATCAGCACATGGCGCCGATGGATTGGAGAAGCTTGAGCGCTCTCAGAATGAGTTCGGGATCCACTGCGGTCTCTTGAGGTGCAGGGGCATTCCCGAACAGGGCTCCGAGGTCTATGGGGGGCGACGCGACGGGAGCACCCTCGGAAGCTTCGACAGGAGCCTCGGGCGGCACCTCCGCATCGATCTCGACCTCTTCCTCGGGGATGTCCTCATCCTCGTCTTCGGGCTCTTCCGCCTCTTCATCGGCCTCGGGCCCGTCAGCGGAGCCGCCCTCTTCGGATTCCTCCTCTTCGGGCTCTTCCTCTTTCTCTTCCTCATCCTCGCCCTTGGAGGCTTTCTCCACACGCGAGAGCATATCTATCATGCTGTCCACGGCACGGTCGAAGGACTTGTCCAGCCTGCCTTTCGCGATGGCCTCGCAGATGTCGGTCGAATCGTCGAGGAGGATGCTTCCCATTCCGCCCTTCTGTACTGCCTCGACGGCTTGCACGGCGGCGCTGGCACGATTGAAATCCTCGATCTCGAGACCCATCATGCCGTAATACATATCCTGAGCCGACGTAGGCATATCCTTCGTCAGGTCCATCAGTTTGAGGGGCGAGGGGACATCCCTCGCGACCCACTTCTCCTGGAAGTATGTCATGGTCCCATCATCTCCAGTGAGGTTCATAAAGGGTTCGTAAACCAATACACGCTTCCGTTCCCTTTGATGAGCCCCATAGAGTGCAGCTCCTTGAAACGGCTCTCGGAGACGAGACCGTTGATGAGGACCCCGTCCTCATCCACCTCGCCTCTGCGGAACGATTTCTTGAATTCGGCTTCGAGGACCTTCTCGGGGGACGGGATGAGCACCCCTCCCTCGACAGGCACCATCTTCAGCCTGACGGTCTTGGACAGCTCCCTGCATCTGGTCTCGTCGATGCCGGGGATGAACACCCCCTGCGGTCTGGCATGCGCATCTATCCCCGACTTGCGGAGGGCGTTGCGCATGATCATGATGGGGCAGTCCTCCTCCGAGCGGTGGATCATCACGTCCTTGAGCGTCAGCTCCGCCATCGGTGCGACTGAACCCTCGGACTTGGCCAGCGCGGTATCGTTCTTCCAGATCAGCGTGGCATACCTGTTGACGGGATGCGGAGTGATGGCGATCTCCATCAGCTGGCGCATCTTCCTGCGCACATAGCACCCGTGCTCGCTGTCGCAGGTCCTGTCCTCCTTCGGAGCATCGCCCGCCACGGACAACTTGTTGGCACCGCTGGCGAACGCCTTGCGGGTGGCGCTGTAAACGGGGTCGTCCCCCTTGAACAGGTTCCCCCACACCGCTATCCCGGGTCCGTCCGCCGTGTCGATGTCGTCCCATCCCCAGACGGTGCCGACGAAGTAGTTGGAGTGGTCCCAGCTCATCGGTCCCGCATGGGCTATGTAGTCGTCCATCAGGTCCTTGACGGATTGGAGGTCCACCAGCTCCCCTTGCTTGTCCACCGCTTCCACGGTGGCCTTGGCGCAGAAGGAGAACGAGGACGGGGAATCCTTGACGCTGTACCACGCATTCCTGCGGGCGGCCAGCACATCGGATTCCGACGGGTCGTCCAATCCTCCGAGAGACTCGTTGTATTTGTTCATCCATGTCCGCGCATCGTCATCGCTCAGTGCCGATGTCACTTGCGACGGCAGCTCCTTTATGCTCTGATACATCGTATTCACCTATTCTGTGGCATAGCATCTGTTTATTCGTACCTATCGTCTGCACATCATCCCTCATCCATTCGATGCATATCACCACGTCGGCCTGCATCATGTGCACTCCTGCAGCGAGATCGTGGATGGATATCCACCCTGTGGAAGGGATGTTGGCCAGAAGGAGGCTGTAGACGTCCTCGACATGGTAGCGCCAATACATGATGTGGGCCCAGATGCGTTTGGCCTCCTCATCGTCGGCGTTGAGTTTCACCGCCCGACCCCATTCGCGCTGTTCGAATTCCACGAGGGCATCGGGAATCTGGGACAGGATGGAGGATATCTGTCTGGGCGAAGCATCGGTCTCATAGGAGATGTCCATGATCCCTATCCAGTGATTGCGATGCTTCAGGATCTCGCTCCCGACCACGGCACGGAGGTTATCGCGTCTCATCTCCTTCCACTCCAGTCCCCTCCGGCCCCATCCAGCTCCAGGTCGTATCCCGAATCATCGGTCGGGGCACCGTCCGAGTATTGGACCGAGATGGACCTGGCCAGCTCCCCCGTATCGGACTGGGCGGAGTCGCCGACACCGTTCTCCAGGTTCTCTGCCATCCTCTCGGCCACCCACTCGGCCACGCCGTACAGCGAACCCCGCTCCTTGAGGACATCGGTGATGCCCTCGTCCATGAGGTCTATCAGCGCCGGACGGATGTAGGGGTGGGGCTTGAGCCCCTCCTTCATTATCTTGGAATGGACCGTCCTGGCAAAGTCGTACGGCTCCAATTGAGTCGCATGGCGCTGGGCCCATAGGTACAGCTCCCAGAACGAGTCCGACACCTCATCGTAGAATACGGAGCCGTCCGATTTGCGGAAGGCGTGTATCCTGGCGGGACCCATCCTGGAAGCGGGCTGGGTCCCGAACTCCATCGCGCTCGCATACGGTGCGGATACGGTGACGGAGGCGGGCCTCAGCGCATCCTCCTTCAAACCCAGGCTCCTCAGGATCTTCTCCTCGTCGAATTCGATTGCAGAGGCCTTGACCGTTACCTCGGGCATCTCACAGTTCGGACGAATCATCCGCCTCGCGCTGAGTCAGCTCTTCCTCGTTCTTCATCTCGTCGATGTCGGGGTCCTCCCTTCTGGCCGTCCCGTTCTCGGGAGGTCCCTCCCCGTCGCCGGGCTTCTGCCCCGCTTCGGGAGGGATGGGGTTGGCGCCCCCGCTCCTGGGCTGGCTCATGTACGGGTTGATGCCCTGCTGGACCAGTTGCTGCGCCTGCATGACCTGCTCCATGGGGACCTCGCCGTAGCGGAACTCGCCGTCCAGGAAGCCCATGGGGATTCCGAGGGACTGCATGCCCTGCGCGACCTGCACGTGGTCGACCATCTTCTTGACATCGGTATCCGCCTTGGAGGGTCTGCCGAGCTTGAGCACCCAATCCGTGACCTTCGGGGATATCTTGTGGAGTATCCACTGGAGGGCTCTGTCCACCTTATTGTAGCGACCGAGGATGTACCTGTCGAAGATGGTGATCTGCTGGGATTCGTTGTTCATCCCGCCGGATGACTCCACATCCCCTGCGAGGATGTTGGGCAGACAGCCGTGGGCGCACAGCTTGGCGGTGATGTCGTCCCTGACGGCCATGAGGTCCTGCGAGGACTCCACACCCAGGTCCAGCACCTGCGCATCCATCTGAGGGACGCCGGGTACGGGCATAGGGGTGCACACGATGGGGATGGAATTGGTATTCTTGCTCAGGACATCGGCGATGCCCTTGGAGATGATGGCCCCCTCGCCCTCATTGAAGCCGGGGAGCACGAGGATCTTCCTGACATACCCGAACTTGTACTTCTTCAGGTTGTGCTTGTTCTGGTAATGGTAGATGAGGAGCTCGTCCTCCATGTCCAGCCAGGACGGCCTGCCGTATATCACCGCGGGGGAATCCCAATGGTCCTGGAACACCTCGCCCGCCGCGTACAGCATGAACCTGCCGTTGCCGCCGAACTGCGACCCTATCTGCCACAGCGCGGGGATGAGCGCCTTGCCCTCCTTGGTGACCTCATTGACCGCCTCAGGGTCCTGATCCAGGTCCAACAGGATATCGCGCTGGTCGTAGGTGAATGCGAACCTCCTCCCCGGGACCCCTGTATCATCGTAGAGATACCTCACGTATTTGGGGTCCTGCGCGATGAACTCCAGAGGGACCTGCTTCTTCATATCCCCGTCCTCGCCCAGGATGTCCCCCGTGACGCAGAGGATATAGCCCTGGTTGTACAGGAGCTCGGATTCGGCGAAGGACCACAGGACGTCCAGCATGGACTGCCCGTTCAGGTTGGCTTCGTCGATGAAGCTGACCCTCTCTCCCGCCGCGTTATAGTGGTACAGATACTCCTTCTGACTCTCATCGGGGCGGCGGAGGCGCACGCCTCCGCAATGGGGGCATTCGCTGATGTAGAACTGGCTCTCGTGCCCGCAGGTCTCGCACTTGTAGGAGAACTTGGGCATGATGGCGATGTCGTACCTGAACAGTTCCATGCAGGTACGCTTGATTATGGTGGCTAGGATGGGCACATTGGATTTGAACCAATCCATGAGCGAATACATGTTCCAGAACTGGGTCTCGTTCTGGATCTCGTACATCTGGTTGAACGGACGCTGGGCGCCGTATATCCCCGGCTTGACGGGAGGTCCGTCGGCGGAGTTCGTGTTCGATTCGAACAATGGGGCCGGGGCGGGTTCGTTCTCCGCCTTGGCCAGATTCTTCGCCCGTATCATCTCCTCGAAGTCCACTTCGGCCACGG
This sequence comes from Lachnospiraceae bacterium, assembly GCA_963645865.1. Taxonomy (GTDB): domain Archaea; phylum Thermoplasmatota; class Thermoplasmata; order Methanomassiliicoccales; family Methanomethylophilaceae; genus Methanoprimaticola. Next base: position 6,342 of record CAVIUM010000030.1, on the reverse strand, counting down.
GGGTTCCGGACGATATCCTGGATGATTTGATCATTGTTTCCACCTCATTCATCGAGCTCGGCACGGGAGAACATGGAGAGACTCAGGCCCGAAGGGGTTATGGGGCCTCCCTGAGCCCCATCGAACTCACCGTCCTCCTCGTATGTCGAATATACTCTGCTGCATGGCTGAAGCCTTTTTATAGTATAAGGGTCGGTATCGACAATAACAGGACTGTCTCCCGTCTCGACGACTGTTCCTCTCCCTTTACCCATCAGTTGCATCTTAGCATACCGCATTGCATCCATGCAATGGTTGTTCTCGTCCATCGGCTTCTCCGTAAGATTGCCGTCCTTGTCCTCTTCGAAGGCATAGTTGCTGATCTCGTTAACGGCGTTAATGCATTTGCGATGGATGAGGATGTGGTATGATTGGAGGTCGCGGATGCCGTTGCGGATGGAATCCGGGCCCTTCATCGCCATGATGGCGTTGGGGAGGACCCAGGTATCCGTCAGAGCATGCCCGTCGACGTCGTAGATCGGGTCGCCGTTGTCGTCCACGGCAGGGGTCTGGTATCCCCTCTTCATCTCGTAGATGGACTTCTGCTCCGCGCTGTCGCAGACGATGGTCTTGTCCGCGTATCCCATGCGGGTGAGCTTCCGAGCTATCTTCAGGTTGTCCCAACCGTACTCGTACATCTCATCGAACACCCACACCTGCCGGGTCATCTCATCCACGGCCATGGCGACGAATGCGGTTGGGTCGTTGACGAAGCCGAAATCCAGACCGTAGGTGAAGCGGAGGTCGGGATAGGTCTTCCTGATCTGATTGATATCGAAATCCGCCACCTCCCAGTCCTCATAGACCAGCCCGCCTGCGATACCCCACTCCCCGTCGCATATGACGCGGGCGGCACGGGGGCTCCTGTCGTACAATTCGACATACTCGGCGATGTTCTCGTCGGCGAGCCATGGGTTGTTTCTGAAGGTGGTGGTGAGCGTATAGGTGTTATCGGACGGCTCATCGAAGAAACGCTTCTTGAGCCAGTGCTTCTCGCTCCACGGGTTGAAGATGATCATCACCCTCTTCCACAGGTGCGGAGGGAGCCTTCCACGGATGGACATGTTGACCTTGTTGAAGTCCTCCTCATTGGTTATCTGGGCCGCCTCCTCCCAGAGGACCCAGCACAGGTATCCGGATTCGACGGTGATGGATGCGACCTTCTGAGCGTCATCCATCCCCCTGAACAGTATCTTCTGGGTCTCCATCGGTTTGCTCGGGTCGCGGACGAACACCATTTCCAAGGGAGACGTGCTGCACTTCCAGGCGGCGTCGGCATGGAATTTGTGAATGGCCCATTTCAGGTCGGCGTATATCGAATCCTTGATGGCCTCCTTGTACTTACGGATGACAAGGGTGGACGCCTGCGGATACTTCATCATGTTGTAGATTATCCACATGGCGCAGACCTTGGATTTGCCCGAACCTTTGGAGCCTTTGATGACTACGTTCTGCTTCCGGGTGGTCCACATTTCCCTGTATATGGAATGGAACTGTCTGGAGAGGACGATGTCGCGGGAGGGGTCGTCCACCAGCTCCACATCGTAATCCTCGTCGTCGTAATCGAGTTCGACCGTCCTATCTCCTACCGTGACGCTCTTCATCGGACCTCCGGGGTGATGTCGATGACATTCTCCTCCTCTTCGGGAGCCTTGAGCGCCTTGGATGGGGCAGGGATGTAGGACAGGTCGTCGATGATGGTCGGGATGACGGTCAGGGTGGTCTCCTGAGCAGGCGTGTATGCGCCGTATTTCATCAGGAACTCGGCGGACTTGATATCCCCGTTCCCCGCGGCCATGGCCTGCCGTATGACTATGCGGGTCATGACATCGATGTTCTTGTCGAGATAGTATGCGAGGGGCTGGTCGCCATCCACCTCCACGATATCCCCGGGATCGAGCATGGGGCTGGACAGCACCTCGCGGATGACCGCCTTCAGGTCCGTCTTGCGACGTCTTTTGATGGTCCGACAGACCTTCTCTTCGAACTCCTCCGACATCCGATCACCTGTGGAGGAACCCGTCCTCCATCATGCGCCCGATGGGCGTGGGCCTGTGGCATACGGGGCAATACGGCGGAGCGGTCTTCATCGACATCTCCATGCTGACCCCGCAGGGGCACTTATACGGCTCTCCCAACCTGTTCATGGCGGGCTCGCCGTTGTAACCTTCACCGTAATGGTCGAAGTACATCTGCTCGAAGGAATCGTCCAGGGTGAACGCTCTGGAATCGAGCTTGTACCTGCCTTCCGTGGCACGGTATTTCTCCATGTCGTCCGCATCCCCCGTGCGGGATGTGATGCGGGCCGTGGCACGCTGCATCCTATGAGCCTGCGCGTACCTGGCTTTATTGACCGCCTCCGCATCCACCCACCTGACGAGGAGGGCGGTATCCTGACATGACGCATAGTCCCCGAGATTGGTCAGGGAGTGTTTGCGGATGCCTTCGCGGTAGTTGTCTACATAACGGGAAACCATGCATGCAAATCGATAATAAAATATAAAAAGAGAGGGGCGAACCCCCCAGGAATACACATGGCTCGAACACGAACGTTCGGGCATGCGTTTCCGTTTATTTAATCCCTGTCGCCCAGGGTGAAGAGCACCTTCCCGGTGTTCTTGTCCACGACCTTCATAGGCCATGAGGCATCCTTGCCCTCACCCATACCGACGGTGCGGTATCTGGCTTTCTGAGGGTTGGAATCGTGCTCTCCCGACGGTATCCCTTCCATCTTCTTCTCACCTCCTTCCTCATCTCCTTTGTTCATGAGGGTATCGAAATAGGGGTCGAAATAACGGACCCTCTCCTTCATGGATTCACGGATGTGATGCTTGCTCCGATAGTCCGCTTCTCCCTTATCATCCTTCTTCTTCTCGACGTGATTCGTTCCGGAATGCGTGCTGCCGACCAGACCGCCCATGTGCTCCTTCTCCTCATCCGAAAGCACGTAATCCTTCGGTTTATTCGCGGGTTTCCTGCCGCCCCTCGCGGTGAGCTGTCCCGCGCTCTTGGCCCTCTTCCTGTTGACACCGGAATAATTCTCGTATTTGTCATTCATGGACCTGACGTCATCGGGAAGTATGGGCTCCCAGTATTTGCGGTGATAGTTCCTGATCTGCCGCAGGGCGGACTCGTCATCATTGCTGGAATCTATTCCGCGGGTTCTATAGAAGTCGGCCAGATTCCTGTACCAGTCCGTCCTCTCGTCGGGGGACATGGCCATGTTCCTGCGGAGTTCGGGGTATTCCTTGAACAAGGCGACGGCATCGTTGTACGGGATGTTGTCGAGCCAATTCACGATCCAGGGCTCCACGGCATCTATGATGGATTCCCTGCGGGCATCCTCCAGGTGGTCCATCGCCCATTTCCTCTTCGCATTCTCGATGTCCAGCTGATTCCCGTCGCTATCGGTCATGTAGCCTTCCAATTTGGCCTTCAGACCTTCGGGGGTGAGCCCCAGGCCCGCCTGATCCCTGGAATACTCATCGTATGCGGAATCCATCGAATAACCGCCGTACTTCTTCTCCCTGAGGCCTTCGTAGATGGCCCTGAGCGCCTGCAATGCATCGTTCTGAGACATCATCTCGGTAGGGCTGCCGTCTTTCAGCGCAGGATACTTCTTCGGGAGGAATCTGGCGAACACCGACCTGACCTCGGGAGGCAGATTGGACTCCCCTCCCTCGTTCATACCGAGCGCCTTCTGATATGCGCCCATGATGTTGCGCCAATCGTCGTCCTTGTTTATCGGAAGTCCGAAATTGTCCAGGATATAGTCTTTCATGGCCTCCTCTTCGAACTCCTGGTCGTCCCCGCCGTAGTAGATGTCCCTCATGGCATCCCCCAGCAGTTTCAGGATGAGATCGGTGGGGGTCTGCCTGTCCTTCCCGAAGACGTGGGACAGCTCGTCCTCCCTTCCGACGATGTTCTTCGCCTGTCTCGCCCCTTTCACGCCTCCGACCTTGTAGTCGACCAGCCCCAGCGCGTTCTTATTCAGCCCCATCCCTCTTCTGTCGAGGGTATCCTCGTCATTGGCGAACCATGCGAAGATGGAGGGGTTGAAACCGGACTTATCGCGCTTGAGGATGTCTATGTATCTGCTGTCGGGGTTGCTCTCATCGATCAGATTCGGGTCCGAGACGGTCTTGGCGAACTGGAACCCGCCCGGGAGCAGGACGTGCCTCCCGTCCCATGCACGCTCCCCCGTATCGGGGTCCGTGTGTTGGAACATCTGTGCGAACATGTGCCTTATCTGTGCAGAGGACATGCGACCGAGATCATCCAATGTGGCGCCTCTGAGCTGCCCGGCATCATCGACATCATCGTATATCTTCGCCAGGCGGCCCTGATACTGCGGGTCGTGGGCCATCCTGTTGTACTCGGTCATGGTCCTCAGGAGGTTCTTCGTTTTCAGGAATTCCTTGTTGTCCTTGCTCCTCAGATACTTGGTCGTGGGGACCGACCTGTCCCCCACCCTGATATACCAGGGGTTGTTCTGAGCCTGCTCGAACCCTTTGACCTCTACCTCTTGCGGTCCGACTCCCAGAATGGTTCCATTGTTCTTTGTGTACGACTCATTATCGTTTCTGCGCCCTTTACCAGCTAAGGAATTAACTCCGCCCTTTCCGGGAATGGCTTTGTAACTGCCAAGTTCGTACGACTTACCGGGATCAGGTGTCGAATGGCGTCCGCCGTGATTGTCGTGCTGGATCGCATTCGATCCCGGCAGGATGCCAGTTGAGCTGTTACCGCCCTGCTCGTAGTTATTCTGCTTGTTCTTGTCTTTGGCATGATTCTGCTCGAGTTGCGTCGCTTCAGCGGTTTTATCCCCTGTCTGGTCGACGACGCGCTTATCTACATCATCCCTGGGCACCATTCCCGTGCCATGGCTGTGTTGCTCCTTCAATTCCTCTTCGGCCTTCGCCTTCTCTTTCAGATATGGAGCTTCCCTGTCTTTCCTCTCCTGTGCCAATGCCTGTGCACTTCTCTCCTCGGCCAGTTCCTTCTGGATTCTGGCGTTGTTCCTTTCGTGCATCTTGTCTATCTCGGCTTGCTCCTCTGGAGTGAATTTGGATTTCTTCTCGCCTTCCGACTTGGGCTCTTCCGACGTCTTCGTCTCCGCCGTTTCCTCTTTCGTTTTCTTGCCCTTGGATTCTTTGGTCTTCTTCGACTTCTCTCCATCGGCTTTCCCGCCTTCCGACTTGGACTTCGACTCTTTCGTATCCTTTTTCTTCTCGTCTCCTGTGAAGTCGTCCAAGGTCGCCCTCTTGAGGTCCTCCACGTACTGCATGTACGCTTCCATCGCCCCATCCTCGCCGTTCATCATGGCCATGTGGATCCCCATGTCGAATCCCTTCCTGGTCACGTTGTCGCCGTCGGGATGCTTCGGTATCTCGGGCTCTTCCTCATCCTCATCCTCGGCCTCCCCGCCGTCGACTATCTCCTTGTCCTTGATCATGCCCTTGAGATATCCCACGGCCTCCTCGAAGGTGTCGAAGTAGTCCTTGTTCAGCTTGACGGGATGCCCGTCGACGATGGCATAGGGGTTCCAATGCCCCTTGTCCTTGTACTCGCCTCCGCAGTCGCATTTCTCATGCTCGATGGCATAGCTGTGCCAGATGTATATGTCATGCACATGCTCGGCATCGGTGTCGATGTCCTCGCGGAGCCCCTTCTTCTCCCAACGCTCGATATCGTCGGGAATCTTCTGAGCGGTCATGGCTACCGCATGCACGAGTATATTTAAAAAGGAAAAGGTTTGGATGCCCGCACTTCAGTACGGGCGCGGGCGGTCGGGCCCTTCTCCCGGTCTCGGCGGACGGGGTTCGGGGGGTCTGTGGGGGTCGTACGGCTCCGGCGGCCTATGGGGATCGAACGGTTCGGGCGCAGGCTCGGGCCTGTAGTCGTGCCTGCGCTCGCGCCTCTTCGGCGGATACGGGGGCACGGGGTCGGGGCAGACGCATGCGGAACCGGGCCAAGGAGCGGGAACGAACTCCTCGACGACGTCCAGCACCAGTTCGCCGTACTCGGTCTGCACGACGAGCATATCGTCCACCACCGTCAGGGCGACGAGGTCGCGGAGCTCGATGCCGTAGCGGTCGTGATGCGTGTCATCACGGTACGAGACGACGAGCGAATTGCGATAGATGCGCCCGTCCTTCCAGGAGGAGAGGGTCAGGGTGACCCCCTGCTGCACCACCTCCACCTTGGATTCCTTCTGTGCGGCGGACAGGTTGCGGTATGCCGATGCCAGCATCCGCGCGTTGTCCGTCAGTATCGGTATCATCGCTCATCCCTTCTGCACGA
>CAVIUM010000029.1:0-21999 GCA_963645865.1 Lachnospiraceae bacterium | reverse complement strand
ACCTGATGTTGAGGTACGCGTCGGTCATGCTGAGGTTCAGGGACTTCCCGAACCTCCGGGGACGTGTGATGAGCGTTACCTTCGCACCGGAGCTCAGGATCTGGTCGATGAACATCGACTTGTCCACGAAGAAGTAGTCGTTGTCCCTCAGGTCCCTGAAATCGCTGTTCCCTATGGGCATCCCCTTCGTTCCCTTCACCCCCTTCGGTTCCTTATCCGCATTCCGTGATATCGAACTGCACCCTTCGTCCACGTTCACTTCGTCGTGAACGTGCTGTTCCTTGCCATGCTTATTACGCATAGCGGGAAGCATACGCGTTCGGTTTATGAAAGGATGCACTGCATGCAGTATTACAGGATGGTCTTTATTAGTTAAAGCCGCCCGATTCCGTCGACTCCGCGGTCACCCGACCCGACAAAGGATGCTCAGATGCCGATCCACTCGTTGCTCACGATCCTCTTCAGCGCGGATATGGCGGAGAGGGATGCGAGATACGAGGTCTTGGGGTTGTCCGGGGACGGCACGTTGTACGTGTGGCAGGTCATCTCGCCGAACTCGCCCCTGAGCCTGAGCTCGTGGGAGTTGCTGTGGCTGGCGGGATCCAGGACGATCTTGACCTTGGTCCTGTCGAACCCGACGCCGAGCAGGGCGACGGTCGCGGCGACGTTGATGTTCTTGGGGAACAGCCTGACCGCGTCCCTGGCGGAGCCGGTGAAGATGACCGTGGGCTCCTTGACCTTGTCCACGTCGATGCCGTGGTCGATTATGTACGGGACGCCCTCGAGGCTCTTCGGACCCTTGGTGGTTATGAGCTCCACCTCGTCCAGCCTCCCGACGGCGGACGACCTCAATCCGTCCGTCCCGCAGATCGCACCGGACGGGATGAATATCTTGGCCTCGGCGTGGCACGCCTTGTCCTTGACCATCGCCCTGAAATCGTCGTCCACCAGTGCACCGACGGACATCAGCATCATGTCCACCCCTCTGGAGACCACCTTGGGGGCGATGTCCTTCGCGGCGGCCTGGGAGGCCGCCTCGATCACGAGGTCGCAGTGGTACAATTCCTCCTCCACGTTGTCCACGACGATGGCCTTCTTGAGCTCGTCGGCCAGCTTCTCGGCGCGGGGACGGTCCATATCCATGAGGTAGATCCTCTTGACCTCTGTCATCTCGTCCGCGGCCCTGGCGAGCTTGCAACCAATGGAGCCGCACCCGACTATCGTTATGCGCATGCCGGCTCGACCGGAATCGCACTATTAAGAAGTTCTTACAGAAAATCGACGCAAGGCGTTCGAAAAACGGACTAATGCTACGAAATTGTTTGGATTCCCGACGGATTCCGCAGAATCCGCCGGGATGGGTGCATCACCCGAGCATGGCCTTCATATCGGACTCGTAGTCGGATATGGGGTGGATGTCGTACTCCTTGACCAGGAAGTCGAGGACGGCCGGCGAGAGGAACGCCGGGAGCGACGGGCCGAGGTAGATGCCCTTGATGCCCAGGGCGAGCAGCGAGAGCAGGATGCAGACGGCCTTCTGCTCGTACCAGGACAGGACCATGGACAGGGGGAGCTCGTTGACTCCGCATCCGAAGGCGTTGGCCAGGGCCAGGGCGACCTGGACGGCCCCGTACGCGTCGTTGCACTGTCCCATGTCCATCATGCGGGGGAGTCCGGCGACGGTGCCGAGGTCGAGGTCGTTGAACCTGTACTTCCCGCACGCCAGGGTCAGGACGACGGAGTCGGCGGGGGTGTTGGCGACGAAGTCGCGGTAGTAGCTGCGTCCGGGCTTGGATCCGTCGCATCCTCCGACCAGGAAGAAGTGCTTGATCTGTCCGGCCTTGACGGCCTCGACGACCTTGTCGGCGACGGACAGTACGAACCCGTGTCCGAATCCGGTGGTGACGCTTCCGTTCCCGGTTGTGGCCTCCTTGAAGCCTCCGAGCTCCAGGGCCTTCTTGATGACCGGGGAGAAGTCCTTCTTGTCATCGATGTGGACGGTTCCGGAGTAGTAGACGGGCCCGGTGGTGAACACCCTGTCCTTGTAGGACTCGGACGGGGGCATCAGGCAGTTCGTGGTGAACACGATGGCCGCGGGGACGTCGAACTCCTTCTTCTGGTTCTGCCAGGCGGTCCCGTAGTTGCCCTTGAGGTGGGGGTACTTGTTGAGCTCGGGGTACGCGTGGGCGGGGAGCATCTCGCCGTGGGTGTAGACGTTGATGCCCTTGCCGGCGGTCTGCTCGAGGATGGCCTTCAGGTCCTCCAGGTCGTGCCCGGTGACGATGATGGCGGGTCCGGCCTCGACATCCCTGGTGACGGTGGCGGGGGAGGGGACACCGAACTTGGTCGTGTTGGCGCGGTCCAGCATCTGCATGCAGGTGATGTTGGCCTGTCCGACCTCGAGGACGACGGGGAGCAGCTCGTCCATGCCGCCATCGGATCCGACGGCGCGGAGGGCCTTGTACATCATGGCGTCGACCTCGGCGCTGGTCTCGCCGAGCATCTCGGCGTGGTACGCGTAGGCGGCGACGCCGCGGATCCCGAACAGGATCAGGGACTTGAGGGAGCGGATATCCTCCTGGGCGGTCCAGACGGTGGACATGTCCAGCTCCTTGTTCTCCTTCTTCTTGAAAGCGCCGAGGAGGCCCTTCTTCTCGCCGGCGGCCTTCCTGACCTCGGCGGTCATGGCCCTGATGCTGTCGGCATCGAAATCGACGTTGGTGAGGGTGGCGAACAGCGCCTTCCTGACCAGGCTGTTGACCTGGGCGGAGGGGTTCTCGACGGTGTTGGCGAGACCGACCAGGGCGCCCGTGAGCTCATCCTGGAGCAGGGCGACCTCGGAAGTCTTCCCGCAGACACCGGCCTTTCCTTTGCAGCCCGCGCCTCCGGCGGTCTGCTCGCACTGGAAACAGAACATCTCGTTCGACATAGTATCGTACCTCTTACGGTAGGGTAGGATAGATAGTGTGTTATATATAACGGAAATGTTGTTTCTACAACGGAATGAACCACGTCGCAGACATCCTCAGGAACACCGGCCTGTTCGCCGGGATCTCCGACCAGGAGATGATCGCCATGTCCAAATGCCTGGGTGCCAGGAGGCAGAGGTACGGGCCGGGCGAGTACCTGTTCCGCAGCGGGGACTCCGCCGAGGAGCTGTGCGTCGTCCTGGATGGGACGGTGGACATCGTCAAGCAGGACTGGTGGGGGAATTCCTCGGTCCTGTCGTCCAACGGACCCGGCAGCGTCGTCTGCACCGAGTACGCGTGCGCCCACGGGGAGAACATGGACGTGAGCGTCGTCTCGTCCGGTCGGTCCGAGGTGCTGTTCCTGGAGATCGCCAAGGTCACCCGCGTGTGCAAGTCCACCTGCGAGTTCCACAGCAGGCTGATAGGCAACCTGGTTCAGATCCTGGCAAGGGACGCCCTGGCGCTGGACCGCAGGCTGGAGAGGATGTGCAAGAGGACCACCCGCGACAAGGTCCGCGCATATCTGTCCGATCAGGCCCGCCTCGCCGGAGGGAACGAGTTCACGGTCCCGTTGAACAGGCAGGAGATGGCCGACCACCTGGGAGTGGACCGCAGCGCCCTGTCCGCGGAGCTGGGGAGGATGAAGAACGACGGCATCCTGGACTTCAACAAGAACCGCTTCACCCTCATCGTCGGCGGCGCCCCTCCCACTCGGCCGTGAACTCGTCGAGGAACCCGACCATGTACGCGTGGCGCGCCTCCGCCATGCGACGGGCGGTGTCGGTGTTCATCATGTCCTTGAGCTTCAGGAGCTTCTCGTGGAAGTGGTTGATCGAGGTGCCCCGGTTCGCATAGTACTCGGCCTCGGACATATCGTCCCTGTACGATTCGCCGGGGATGTGCATCGCACGTCCCTTGCTCCCGCCGTAGGCGAACGCCCTGGCGATGCCGATGGCGCCTATGGCGTCCATCCTGTCGGCGTCCTGTACTATCTTCCCCTCGAGGGTGTCCGGGACCACGGAATCCTTCCCTTTGAACGAGATTTGGGAGATGATTCCGCATATACGGTCCTGGACGTCCGCCGGGATCGATTCGGAATCCATGAAGCGGCGGGCGTTGGCATGGTCCTCGGTGGAGAACATCTTGCGGTCGTCGGCGTCGTGGAGCAGCGCGGCGAGACGGACGGTCGGTTCGTCGCCGCCCTCCTGACGGCAGATGGCGAGCGCCAGGTCGTGGACCCTCATGCTGTGGTAGAAGTCGTGCCCGCTGCTGTCCCCTTCGAACAGTCCGCGGATGTAAGCCGATGCGCGCTCGAACGTTCCCTCGTCCATGCTCCTCGCATGAGTCTCGCTTAGATATCCGTGCCGTCGCGGATGATGCCGAGGAGGGGACTCCGACCGCCCGGAGGCGCCATGCCCCTCACGATGGCCCCGGGATCGTCGGATATCATGACGGACGACATCGCGGCGGCCCCGGAGGCGCCGGACGATGTCACGCGGCCGTAGTTCTCCGGCGTCACCCCTCCGACGCCGTAGACGGGGATGTCCACGGCGGAACACACATCCTTAAGGAATCCGGGCCCGCGCGGCTCCCCGCGCTTGCACGCGGTCGGGAACACGTGCCCCGCGATCAGGTAGTCGGCACCGAGGGCTTCGGCCTCCTCCGCCTCCGCGGCGGAATGGACGGAGGCGCCCACCAGTCCGAAACCGGACACGTCTGTATTGCGGAGGACATCCATCGGCAGATGGATGCATTGGACCCCCAGCTCCCTGGCGGCCGCGACGTCGCTGTTGACAGATAGCATCGTCCCCGAAGCCCCGCAGATTCCGATGCAGTCCCGCGCCAACGAGACGAACCCCCCGTGGGGGAGGTCCTTCTCCCTCAGGATTATCAGCTCCGGCCCTGCCTCGGCGACCATCCTCAGCTGTTCGAGGAACGGGCGGCGGCACAGCTTGCGGGAGGTTATCGCGATCATGGCATCGGCCCCGTGCGGACGTAGTCGGCCATGACCGGCTGGAGGCCGTGCTCCCTCAGGGCCGAAGCCACCTCCTCGACGCCCCTCGGGTCGGAGATGACGAACTGCCCCTCCCCGTGACCCGTGCCGCTGTGCTCCCCTATGCCGACGCTCACACCGGCTGAGATCTTCGTTGCCGACAGACCCACGATCCCGTCCCTGAATCCGGGACGCTCGCGGGTCGATATCGTCTGTCCGGCGAAAGGCAGGAACAGTCTGTATGCGAGCGAGACCTGCAGCAATTGTGCCTCCGTCACCCCTGACGTCTGATCCAGATGCGCCGCCGGCCTCAGCCTAGGCAGGGACATGGAGATCTCCGCCTGCGGATACCTCCTCTGTACGAACATCGCATGCATCCCGCAGCAGAACGCGTCCCTCCTGAAATCCCCCAGACCGAGCAGCGCCCCGAAGGCGACCCCGCGCATCCCTCCGAGGAGGGCGCGCTCCTGCGCCTCCATCCTGTACCTGAACACCGACTTCGGTCCTGCGAGGTGGAGCTCCGCGTACCTGACCGGGTCGTAGGTCTCCTGGAAGACCGTCACGTAATCCGCGCCGGCCTCCTGGAGCACCCTGTAGTCCCCCACGGGCATCGGATGCACCTCCAGACCCACCACGGGGAACCTCTCCGCCGCCAGACGGACGCACTCGCGCAGATAGTCCGTGCCGGACCTCTCGCGGGACTCGCCGGTGAGGATCAGCACCTCCTTCAGCCCCGTCCCCGCTATGGCGTCCAGCTCCCGGACGACCTGCTCCGGCTCCAACCTGAGGCGGTCTATCCTGTTGGCGCTGTTGAACCCGCAGTACACGCACCTGTTCGAGCAGTAGTTGGAGACGTAGAGCGGGGTGAACATGCACACCGAGTTCCCGAAATGGGCGCGGGTGAGCTCCTTCGCCCTGACCGCGATCTCCTCCAGGAACGGTTCCGCGGCGGGCGACAGCAGCGCGGCGAACCCTTCGACGGACGGCTCGGAGCGTATCGCGCGCCTGACATCTTCCTCGGTGTACCTGCCGGGATCGAATGCCTCCCCTGCTTCGAGAACGCGGTCGGCGATGTCCGAGCCCGTGGGCTCCATCCAGGGATACTTCGGATCCATCGGATCGCTCCAGGAAGCCCGTCAGCGGGCTTGACGCCTCGGCGCGCCCCTCCAGGACCCGTCCCGTGCCGGAGAGGTATGCCAGACGCCCGGCCTCGATCGCGAGCCTGAACGCCCTCGCCATGGACGGCACGTCCCCTGCAGTGGCGACGGCGGTGTTGGCCATCACCGCGGCGCAACCGATCTCCATGGCCTCGCACGCCTGCGACGGCCTCCCTATCCCGGCATCCACGATGACGGGCACGTCGAGCTCCTCCACCATCATCCTGATGAAATCCTTGGTGAGGAGTCCGCGGTTGGTCCCTATCGGGGCCCCCAGGGGCATCACCGCGGCCGCCCCGGCATCGGCCATGTCGCGCGCGGCGGTCAGATCGGGCATCATGTACGGCATTGGGATGAATCCCTCATCGGCCAGCATCCCGACCGCCCTCACGGTCTCCCTGTTGTCCGGAAGGAGGTATCTGGTGTCGCGGATGATCTCGATCTTCACGAAATCCCCGCACCCCAGCTCCCTGGCGAGGCGAGCTATGCGGACCGCCTCCTCGGCGTTCCTGGCGCCCGATGTGTTGGGAAGGAGGGTCACGCCCTCCGGCATGCTGTCCAGCACATTCCCCTCACCGCCGGCGCACGCGCGCCTGACCGCGAGGGTGGCCATCTCCACCCCTCCCTCCTCGATGACCCTGCGGGTCATGTCGAGCGAGAACTTGCCGGATCCGAGGATGAACCTCGAACGGAACCTCCGGCCCCCAAGAATCAAATCGTCGGACATGTCGCGACCTCCGGGCGTCATCCGCCGCCCACGAACGAAACTATCTCGATGCGGCATCCGTCGGCGACCTCCGTCGCCGGGACGCGGGCGCGGGGACATATCGCACCGTCGATCTCCACCGCGACCCTCGAGGGGTCAAACCCGAGACCCGTCACGACATCCAGCGCCGTGGAGCCCTCGGGGAACGTCCTCTCCTCCCCGTTCACGGATACCGTCAGGATGCCCGCCCCTTGAACCATGGATGCGTGTATCGCGGGGCCGGCTTAAAGCATCCGTGCCGACCTGGCACAGATTCCGCAGATACCATATAGTGTTAGTAGGATATGGCCGGCATGAAGATATCGACGAGGGGGAGATACGCGTTGCGCATCATGCTCGACATAGCCGTGAATGCCAACGACTCGCCGGTAAGCTTCAAGGACGTGTCCGCCAGACAGGACATCTCGCTCAAGTACATGGAGCAGATCGGCGCCCTTCTCACCCGCGCCGGACTCCTCAGGAGCGTGCGCGGAGCCCAGGGGGGATACTACCTCGCGAAGAAACCCTCGGAGACGACCATCGGGTCCATCCTGAGGATCACCGAGGGTCAGCTCAGCCCCGTCGCGTGCCTCGAGACGGGGGAGAACACCTGCCCCAGGTCCGCGGACTGCATGACCATCCCGCTCTGGGAGAAGCTCAACGACGCGATCCTCGGGGTCATAGACAACATGACGCTCCAGGACCTCATCGACATCAGCCGCGAGCGCCACATCATCTCGATCGACGAGTCGTGATGGGTTTTCACGCATCCCCGCGGTCTAGGACCACCCATCTGCCCCCGCGCCTGGACCCTTCCCTCTTCAGCCTGCCTTCGGCGACCATCTTCTTCGTTATGGAATAGACCCTGTTGCGGGATATCCCCGTCTCGGAGGATAACCTGTCCAAGCTGATTCCGTCATCCGCCCGGATCAGCTTCAGGATCGCCTCCTCCCCGCCGTCGTATGCGACCACCGCCTTCTCCAGACTGATGGTCACGGTTGTGCGGGACGGCCCGTAGGTCTGTTCGATGACCGGATCGTTCAATCCCGAGGATCTCACCCCCTCCATCGATCTGTTGACCCCCGTGCCCGCCCTCTCGATCAATCCTATCAGTCCGAACATGCGGAACAGCGTCGGGTTCCGAGGGTTGCTCTGACCGCCTTTCATCGCCGCCCCCACGGGTATCCTGAACAGCCCCGGGTTGGAGATGGTGATGCTGTCCGGCCTCCTGTCTATCACCACGCCCATCTCCCCCTGGTAATCCGCGTGGAGCACCGCGTTCGTGATGAGTTCCCTGACGGCCTTGCGAAGGTCCGTGTCGTCCCTGTTGGCCAGATCCCTGCCGAACATCAGGGGCCCCGGCAGCGAATTCCAGGTCCTGTCCGATACCGCGCTGTAGAAATCGAAGACATTGTCGTTCCTCCCCGGATTCATGGAGGAGACACGGTCGACCCAGTCGGACCCCCCGTCGACGAATTCGCGATAATCCAGGAAGTAATTGGGGAAGGCCTTCACGATGTAGAGGCTGTTGCAGAACATCAGCGTACCCGCCCTGGTCGGATGCTTCTCGCCGTCGATCTCGCCGACCGCCCCCAGCAATTCCAGGAAATCGGCATCGGACAGATTGCCGTACGGATTGCCGGGGTTCTTCGATGCGAACCTCGCCCTGTATCTGCCCACGGTATCCGATTCGAGTGCCTCCATCGGTATCTCCCTCAGAGGAGCATCATCACCCGGGACATCCTGCGAATCGCGGATCATCTCGTTCAATCTGGAACGGTCGCAGTGATGATCGCCCTGACCGTATCTGACGAACGTCCCGGCGGTCATGTTCCCGTTCAGGTAGATCGGCTTGAGGCGCCGGTCCGCTTCCGGGATCCTGATCACGATGACATCCTTCCCGTCCGCTTCGACCACTTCGACATCGTCGTCCACGAGGATGTTCGCGCTGACCTTCTGGGGATTGGCGAGCATGTTCCACAGATCGTCCACGATCTTGGAGGCGTTGTTCACACCGGTCACATGGAGTCCGCCCTCTTCGGATACTCCGAACACCACGATCCCTCCGCTGGTGTTCGCGAAAGAGGAGTATGTCTCCCAAAAACTCCGGGGGACCGCGTCCGTGGCCTTCTTGTATTCCACTTCCAGCCCCTCGGGGACGCTCAGGTCGAAGTCCATGGTGTAGAATCGTTTATTTTTTATTTATTTGTTTCATTTGAAAAAATATATTTTTTATCTGGTTCATTTGTTTTTATTTTTATTTTATCTGCTTTATTTTATTTTCATATGAACATGAAATGAAATGCCACTGAATGAATCGGGCTGAGAAACGGGAGATGGTGGACCCAGCCGGATTCGAACCGGCGACCTCCGCCGTGTGAAGGCGACGTCATAACCAACTAGACCATGAGTCCAATGGACACGGGCAAAACGTCACCGTATATAATCCTAACATAGAGCCAAAACACAGCTTGGGATCGATGTGTGGTGGGCCCGGCCGGGATTGAACCGGCGACCTTCGCCTTGTAAGGGCGACGTCATAACCACTAGACCACGAGCCCGCGGGAACGCCATATCCCGAAGCGGTATTTTAGGGCAACGGGGACCGGAATCGGATTCCCCATGCCCGTTATATAGAATGACGTCATTGGCGACGATGCGCGATTGTAGTCTAGCGGTTAGGACGGGGGCTTCCCAAGCCTCTGACCCGGGTTCGATTCCCGGCAATCGCACCATCTCATCATTTTCCACCGTTCAGCGGACGCTACAAAATCCTAATTAACGGCATCCCTATGGCCCATTCCATGGATATGCTCGAGATAGACGGGTCCCGCGGAGAAGGGGGAGGACAGATGGTCCGCACATCGGTGGCCATGTCCACCGTCACGGGCATCCCCGTCCACCTGACCCGCATAAGGGAGAACAGACCGACGAACGGACTCTCCAAACAGCACGTGGCCGCCGTGAAAGCGGTCGCGGAGATGGCCGGATCCACCGTCGAAGGCTGCGTCGCGGGTTCTGGAGACCTGCTCTTCTACCCCGGCACCGAACAGACGTACGACATCGACGTCAACATCAGCTCGGCCGGGAGCATCAGCCTGGTACTGCAGGCCATGCTGCTCGCCGCGCGCAAGCACACGCGCAGGCTCAGGGTGGACATATGCGGAGGCACCAACGTCATGTGGGCCCCTCCCATCGATTCCTATTCGACCCTCCTGTTCCCCATGATGAGCAGGATGGGCATCGCCGCGGACGCCAAGATCATCGACCGCGGCTTCTACCCCCAGGGCGGGGGACGCGTCATCGCTACCCTGGACCCCATAGGCGAGATCAGCCCGCTGAACCTCGATTCCCTCGGGGAGCTGATGCGCATCAGGGGGATCTGCTTCTGCCAGCGCCTGGCCGATTGGATCCCGGAGGCGATGATGAAGAGCTGCAAACAGGCCTTCGAATCCGTCGCCGACGTGGACATCGCCCTGCAATACACCGACGGCGACTCCCGCGGGGCCGGACTGGTCCTCGTGGCCGAGTACGAGAACGGGATGCTGGGCAGCAACGCCCTCTCCGCCAGGGGGATGTCCCCCGAGAGGAGCGGGAGGGACGCCGCGAAGGACCTCCTGAGCGAGATGACCAGCGGCGCCACCATCGACGTGCACACCGCCGACCAGCTCCTGCCGTACATGGCCATGGCCCGCGGCGAGAGCTCGTTCTACGTGTCGAGGATCAGCAGGCACCTGCTGAGCCAGATGGACACGCTGGAATCGTTCCTCGACGTGAAGTTCGGCGTCGAGAGGATCAACGACGTCTACCGTTTCACGGTGACCCCGGGGGCATCGCAATGAGGCCGTTCGTGCACGTCAACTGCGCCATGTCCGCCGACGGGAAGATCGCCGGCGCCGACAGGACCCAGGTCGCCATCTCGTCCGACGAGGACAAGACCCGCGCCAAGGGCCTCAGGCGCAAGTACGACGCCATCCTCGTGGGAGTCGGGACTGTCATCGCCGACGACCCCCATCTGACCCTCAAGGACCTCGACTACGACACCAATCCCATCAGGATCGTCCTGGACCCCCGCGGCAGGACGCCCGACGAGGCGAAAGTGCTGGACGAGAGGGCGCCGACCGTCATGGTCACGCTGGAATCCTGCGACCGCGAATGGGACTGCGAGGAGACGATCCGCGTCGGGACCGACAGGATCGATCTGGAGAAGCTGCTGGACATCCTCGCCGAGGACGTCGGGGTGGAGAACATCCTCGTGGAAGGCGGAGGGGAGACGATCGCGTCGTTCTTCGGGGCCGGACTCGTGGACAGGTACACCGTGTTCGTGGGAGGTCTCGTGATCGGAGGGCGCACCGCGCCCACCCCCTGCGACGGGCCCGGATGGGTGCGCGAGGGCGGGATGAAGATGAACCTGATATCCTGCGAGACCCTCGGCAACGGGGCCCTGCTGACGTTCGAACCCGAACGCTGAGCCTCATTCCTTCTTGGATGTCGGCTCGAGTGTGAACCTGAAGTAGTTGCACTCGGTGCCGAACACCTCGCTGAACACCACGGAGTACTCCTTGCCGGTGGCGTCCTCGAGAACCTTGGAGAAGAAGCCCGTGGCGTAGTGCCCCAGGGATTTCGCCGAATCCTCGGTGAAGGACGTGTCGTCCTTGATGATGATCGACAGGGGTTTGAGCGAATAGACGCTGGCCTCCCCGAATCCCATCCTCTTGTAGTAGTCGCGGGCATTGGCCACGGTGTCCTCGAGGGTCTTCCCGGTGAGCGAGCCGGAGAGCGCCATGGCGTGTATGGACCCGAGGATGGATGCCATCGGTCCGACCGACAGTCCCAATCCATCGAATCCGAGGAATATGAACCTGGTGAGGGCGTCGCGCGTCTTCACGGGATCGTCCGCCACTTCGGACAGGACCTTCATGGCCAGGGTCATGGCCTCGTCCGACGGCTCTTTGGAATGGGCGAGCATGACGGAAACAAGAGAGTAGACCTTCCTCCTGCTGTCCTCGGGATCGTCATGAACGACGATGAGGCCCTCGCTGACCATCTTGTCGAGGTGGACGGACAGGGTGGACTGGGCCTTCTTGATGACCTTCGACAGGTCCGAGAGCGACAGGTTGCGGTCCGCCAGCTCGTGGAGGATCTGCCTTCTGACGTCGTTTGACACCTGCACCAAGCCGTTCTTGGTGTAGTATAGCTCGAAATCCGTCAGCGGGCCGTCGTTCATATTATCCGCTGGTTATCGGCTGACCCGTATATAACGCATGAGCGACGCCTCGACGAATTCGTAACACGAATCACTTTGATTGTATTCATTTCCGCATCCCAGGCCACTAGAATTATCTATACCTTATGAATTATTATGTTGGGTTATAGAGTTGTTGAAAGAGGTCCACTGCGGTTCGTACCAGGAGGATTACGACCATACCGACTGGAGATACAACGACGTCAAGGAGATGCTGAGCCACAGCTACCTGAGGTCCGTAGCCTCATTCATCGGCGCCGTATTCGAGCCGGCATCCCGTATCCGTGACAAGGATGGCATCGATGCTTCGATACACATGCCAGCGAACCGCATGGAGGACGTCAGGGTAGAAAGGCCCATGATAGATGTTCAGATGAAGTCCACTTCCAACCCCAACTACGATCGGGATATGAAGGTCCTCAACTTCGATGTGCCCGTTCGGGACTATCAGAGACTGCACAAAGTCAGACAATACCCGGCTCTGATTCTGATGGTACTCGTACTCCCAGATGACACGGGTCGGTGGATGACCGTTGATGATGACAAACTGTCCCTGAGCAAATTCATGCTGTGGTACAACGTGGCTGATTGCGATGAAGACATCCACAATAAGAAATCGATAAGATTGAAGATACCTTTGAACAATAGGGTGGATGCGGAAAGTCTGTCCTATCTGCTGAGGAAATCTGCGAACGGAGAGGTGATTCACAATGAGTAATGATGGACTCACATCGGATGCCCTGTGCAAGATCAACCCCACAAGCATCGAAGCATACCTCTCCTCGCGCGGATGGCATAAGGATCAAGAGATCTTCGGCTTCCATTCATTCTCGAATGATGGATATGGTATGCAGCTCATGGTGCCGACGGACCGCACGCAGGATGACTATCCCCGCAGACTCTACGAGCTGATATCGGACCTGTCGGAAATCTATTCGGAGTCCGCGCAGAGCATCCTCACGGGCATGTCCATGTCCTCGTGCTCCGACACCGTAGAGTACCATTACGAATCCAATCCGGATGAGGTGGGGATCATACCCGTCGACAGCCTCGTGTCGATACTCCGGGCGGGACGGAACATCAACACGTACGCCCTCCGCGACCTAATCCAATACGAGCCGTACTACAGAGGTTCCGGTTGGAACAGGGAGGAGCTCGACCGTATCCGCATCGGCCCTCCGATCCCCGGCAGCTACATCGTGCAATTCCTGTATCCCACCGGTACGGGACATGCGGACGGGGCCGACGGCTCCGCTTTGGACCTCAAGGTGCTGTGCGACAAGATCGAGGACTCCGTCATATCCATCAAGGACGCCGCGGAACGCGGCAGGAAATCCCTGGATCCAGAACTCCGGATCTCATACAACTTCGTATCGTCCGTCATGAGCCTCGGGTCGTCCGGTTCGGACATCGGGATCAGCAGGACGAGACCGGGCGAACCGGAGAGACAGAATCCTCCTACGGTGCTCACCGAGAAGATCTTCAGGAACATCTCTTCCATCGAATCCGAGATGAGACCTCCGGAACTGAGCGAGGAGGGGAGATTCGTCGGCAGAATCGTGCAGATCAACGACAGGCGCGAGGAATGCGGCGACCAGAAGACGACCATGAAGCTGAGATTCCTGGATTCCGAGGGCAGGAAGGCGGTCACCGCCAGGTTCGATGTCTCCGGCGAGGATGCGGAAACGGCCTACAACGCATCGAAGGACAGGAAGATTGTATCGATAGAAGGCATCCTGAGCGGCCCCCCGGGTTCCAGGCGCATCGACGACATCACGGACTTCCGCGTCCTGGACCGATGCCCCTCGGACGACAAGCCAAATAATGGGCTTCGTTCATGACACGGCGTTTACCATGAAAGCGCTAATCGACGGAATCAGGAAGGACATCAGAGCGGTCTGGTTCGAGAACGGCGAGGTCGTCATGATCGACCAGAGGGAGCTGCCCTCGAGGATCGCCATCGTGAGCTTCACCGACTACCTCGACGTCGCCGAGGCCATACGCAACATGACCACCCGCGGGGCCCCCTCGATCGGTGCCACGGCGGCATACGCGATGTGCCTCGCAGCGCTGAAGGGCTGCGACCTCTCCAAGGCCGCGACGGACATCAAATCCGCCCGCCCCACCGCCTACGACCTCTTCCACGCCGTGGACTGGATGTCCGCCAGGCTCTCCGAGGGCGAGGACCCGGTCGAAGCGGCGGACGCCTACGCCCAGGCCACCGTCGACAAGTGCAGGCTCATCGGGAAGTACGGTGCGGAACTCATCGACAACGGCATGAAGCTCATGACCCACTGCAACGCGGGCGCCCTCGCCACGGTGGACTACGGGACCGCGCTGGCACCCATGAGGACCGCCCACGACGCAGGGAAGGATTTCTTCGTCTACGTGTCCGAGACCCGCCCCCGCCTCCAGGGCATGCAGCTCACCGCATGGGAGCTCTGGCAGGAGGGCATCGACCACAGGATCATCCCCGACGGCGCCTCCGCGTACTACATGAGCCAGGGCGTCGACTTCATCATCACCGGGGCCGACAGGATCGCCTCCAACGGGGACTTCGCCAACAAGATCGGCACCTTCGACAAGGCCATCGCCGCCAAGCACTTCGGCATCCCGTTCTACGTCGCCGCCCCCGTCTCCACTTTCGATCTTAACATGGGATCCGGGAAGGAGATCGTCATCGAGCAGCGCTCGCAGGACGAGGTGAGGAGGATCGCCGGCATCGATATAGCCCCCGAGGGTTCCCAGGCGCTCAACCCCGCCTTCGACGTCACCCCCGCGGACCTGGTCACCGGCTTCATCACCGAGAAGGGCATCCTCAGACCGGACGAGATCGGGGTCATGAGGGATTGAAATGGACGAGGGATCGGCCCGCAGGGCGCTCGTCGAGACGTGCGCGAGACTCTACGACAGGAACCTCACCGTGTCCGCGGGAGGGAACATGAGCGTCAGGATTGACGACGGGGTGCTGATCACCCCCTCCGGGAGGAACAAGGGCCTGCTGAAGCCCGAGGACCTGGTCAAGGTCTCCCTGGACGGGACCGTGGTCTCCGGCGGGAAGCCGTCGATCGAGACCAGGTTCCACCTGGCGCTCTACCGCGCCAACCCGGACACCGGCGCGGTCATCCACTGCCATCCGCTCAACTGCATCGCCCTCACCCTGAAGGGGGAAGAGCTCAGGTGCAACCTCACACCCGAAGGCGCCCTCCTGCTCGGGAAGGTGCCCGCGATCCCCTACATCACCCCGGGGACCGACGAGCTGGTGGATGCGATCGCGTCCCACAGCGGATCCAACGCCATACTCATGGCCCGCCACGGGTCGCTGACCCAGGGGAGGACCCTCGAGGAGGCGTACGACAGGATGGAGGAGCTGGAGTTCCAGGCCCGCCTGCAGCTGATGGCCGGCGACGCCGAGGACCTGCCCGATTCCGAACTCAGGAAACTGGGGGTGCTCTGACATGGCAGTTCTGGTGACGAAATGGTTCGGCTCGTTCCTCGTGGACGAGAAGTCCGGCAGGATCCTCGACAAGAGGCTGATGCCCAAGGACGTCGCCGTCGCCGCGGAGAAGCTCGCGCAGATGCAGCGCGGTGGGATCCTCGACGAGGAGAGGGAGCTCGTCGCGGACGTCGACAAGCCCAGCGTCTCCGACAGGAGGCAGTCCGAGCTCGGGAGGCCCATGATGTTCGACTCCTCGTTCATCAAGGCCCAGGACTACGGGTACGACGACGCGTTCATGCACGAGGTCATGATCGGCCTCGGGAAGCTCAGGACGTCCGAGCCGGTCCCCCGCGACAGGAACCTGGTCCAGGCCATCAGGAGCCTGGACGATCAGATTTCGACGATCAACCTCTACAGCGAGCGCCTGCACGAGTGGTACGGGATGCACTTCCCCGAACTGGCGGACTACGCGCACGACAAGAGGTACGCGGAGCTCGTCGCACGCTGCGGCGACAGGGATGCCGTCATGGAGGAACTGGGGATCGACATCGAATCCATCGGCGCCGACATGGACGACGAGGACATGCGCGCGATCATGGACCTGGCGGACACCCTGGACCGCCTGTACGAGGACGAGGACCGCACCGAGGCCTACATCCAGGGCATCGTCGAGGAGACCTGCCCCAACATGTGCTCCATGCTCGGAGGCCCGCTGGCCGCCAGGATGGTGTCCCTGGCGGGAGGGCTGGAGAGGCTCGCCTCGCTCCCGTCGTCCACGGTGCAGCTCCTGGGGGCCGAGAAGGCCATGTTCAGGAGCATGAGGACCGGCAAGCGCGGTCCGAAGCACGGGATCATCTACCAGCACCCGGACGTCCACAGGGCGCCGTACTGGCAGCGCGGGAAGATCGCCAGGGCCCTGGCCGGGAAGGTGCTCATCGCGGCCAAGATCGACCAGTACCACGGCGAATTCGCCGGGGACAGGCTCAACGCGGAGCTGAAGACCAGGGTCGAGGAGATCAAGAAGAAGTATCCGGATCCCCCCAAGAAGCCCCAGAAATCCAAAGGGAAGGGGCGCAGCAGACCCCAGAAGGGGAAGCCGAAGAGGCGCTGAAACCCCATCAGCCCCCGGTCGCGGCCGGCCGGGGGTATACATGAACGGTCGCATTCCTCTTCTAATCTGGCTATGTTCCCGGCCTGGGAGTCTCGTACCGGGGACGGGGATCCGTCGCCGTGACCTTTTGCATCCCCGGCAGACCCCCGGAACAGCGTTTCTGCCCCTTTTCGCGCGCAATATTAATATGGACAACCGCCCGTAGGGGAGACCCAGATAGCATGACCATGAACAACATGCGTATCGACGCCTCCGTCTCGGGGGTGAACTTCCGGCCTTGAATGGCGGGAAGCCAATAATCTGAGAGAGTGAGACCAATGTGGGAGATGAAAGAGATCAGGGAGCTGAAAGAGGGCAGGTACGTCAACGTCGACGACGAGCCCTGCAAGATCATCAAGATCACTACGTCCAAGCCCGGAAAGCACGGATCCGCCAAGGCCAACGTCGATGCCGTCAGCATCTTCACCGGAGCCAAGAAATCCATCGTCGGACCCGTCAGCACGAAGGTCCAGGTGCCCGTCATCGACAAGAGGAAGGGACAGATCCTGACCCTCAGCGACGCCGAGGCCCTCATCATGGACATGGAGACGTTCGAGCAGATCTCCATCCCCATCAACGCGGACCACGAGCAGCCCCTGACCGAGGGCGGGGAGATCCTGTACCTCGAGGCCATGGGCCGCTACAAGATAATGTGAGGTCTGCGAATGTCGTACGGACTCGGATATGCCGGAGCCGAAGCTGAATACAGCGACGCCGAGGTGATGATCTACGGGGTCCAGTACGACCACACCGCCTGTTTCAAGGCCGGGGCCCGCGAGGCCCCGACCGCCATCAGGCGGGCTTCTTACAATTTCGAGGAGATCCATTTCGAGCACGGACTGGATCAGCGCATACCCGAGGTATGCGATTACGGGAATGTGGACGACTTCGTCCTCCCCGAGGACATGATGTCCGAGGTGGAGTTCGCCGTCGGTCCCGCCATCAGGGACGGCAAGTTCCTCATCGGGATCGGAGGGGAGCATTCCATGAACATCCCCGTGATCAGGTCGTTCCCCGAGAGGAGCATCGCCCTGATCTCGATCGATGCGCATCTGGATTCCAGGGACGAGTACCTCGGCACCCCGTACAGCCACGCCTGCGTCATGAGGCGCGCCGCGGAGCATCTGGGATTGGACAACGTCTTCGTTCTGGGGGCGCGCGCCATAGGCGCGGAGGAGCTGGAGAGGGACGATGCGGTCCCGTTCATCAGCTCGTACGACATCTTCGACATGGGGATCTCCAAGGCTGTGGAGAAGGCTCTGGACTCCGTCAAGGCGGAGAAGGTGTACCTCACCCTGGATATCGACGGGATCGATCCCGCCTATGCGCCCGGCACCGGGACCCCGGAGCCGTTCGGACTCCTCCCGATCGACGTCAAGAGAGCGATCAACATGATCGGCGACAGGCTCGTCGGGTTCGATGTCAACGAGGTCTGCCCTCCGGCCGACCCGTCGGGGATAACCTCCATTCTGGCGGCCAGGATGATCAACGAGGTCCTGGCGGTCCACGCGAAGAGTCTGGCGTGAGTCTTCACTTCTTCTGACGAGTCTCGGCCTTGTCCGCAACCGTCGATCCGACGGACGATTCACAGTTTGCTTCGCCCCGGCATACCGCGATGATGCCGATGCTTGTGACGGGCGGACGGGACAGAACACCATCACATGGGTATCCTGGGCGGAGCCTCTCTGCCGGTGAGCCGATCCGGTCCGACCAGAAGTACACCCGCATCGTTTGCGAACTCCTCCAGATCCCCTTCGAATCCGGACCACGACATGATCATGAGACGCCAGTTGGAGCGGCCCTTGAAAGGCTCCGTCCTGCCGTCGAGGGTGTTGAGCACCGCGAACCCTGCAGGCTTCCGTGTGAACTTGCACTCGGCGAACAGGTCGATGTTCGACCGCCCCTCCCTGATTTTTGCCACGACATCGATGTGCTCATGGATGTCCCTCTTCGAATCGTCGATCCACCATCTCCCGATGTCAGTGACCGAGTAGGATCTGACGATGTAGTCGCGGCAGTAGAACTCGAACCTATGGCCGAGGAACTCGGATATATACGGCTGAAGCTCCGATAGGGCCGCGTCGGGATCGTTGCGGAGAAACATCTCGCACCTCCTCGTGAGGATCCCGTAGCGGAAGGCCAGGAAATCATCCCTTATCACGAAGCGCCCGCGCTTAGGAGCTCCCATCATAGGATTGATGCGCTCGATGATCTCATTGGACTCCATCTCGGCCAGCATCTCGGAGCATGTGGGCTCATCCACCCCTGTGGACTCCGAGATCGTCTTGACCGAAACGCTCCCCCTGGATATGGCATGGAGTATGGCATCGTGCTTCTCGCTGTTGGGATAATCGGCCTTCATCAGGAAGGATGCTTCCGACGCCCATGAATCGGAATCGAGACACTTGTCGCGGAGGATACCCTCATATGTGTCCGAGGACAGGTCCACATGATACTTCGGGATGCCACCGACCGTGAGGTAGAGCCGCATCGAATCTTCATCGCTCATGGAGGGGTGAAGCAGAGAACATTCCGAGAACGACAGAGGGCGCAGACGGATGATCTCCGCGAATCTGCCGTAAAGAGGCTTGCTGCCATCCATGCCGGTCTCCTTCATGACCGATACCGCCGATCCGCAGAGGATGATCGTCGACTCCGTATCCTTCAACACGAGATCTATGATCTCCTGGAACATGGAATCGGATGCGCCCTTGCTCCTCCTGATCAGATACTGGTACTCGTCCACGACGATGATCGTGCCTCTTCTGCAGACCTCTTCCAGTCCCCTCTTCATCTGGGTGAGATTCCGGTAGCTCGCAGCCTCCCCTGTGTACTCCTCTATCGCCTCTGCGAACTGTGTCATTATTACGCGCAGGGTGCTGTCGGGACAGGTTATCCAGAGGACGTCCCTCCCTTTGCAGAACTCATGCAACATGGACGTCTTGCCGATGCGCCTGCGTCCATAGACAAAGACGGCCCTGCCTTTCCCGACACAACCCTCGAGCCTCTTCAACTCGCTCTCTCTGCCCACGAACGGCTCCATATTACCAGATGCGAAGAGGTCTTTAAATATCTTATTAAAATTAGCAAAAAATTAATTTTGAATAAAAATTAGAAAATAGTTATTCTATAATCGAAACAGGATCGTTCCGAGCGAAGCGCATCATCGGAACGGAATGTCTGGTCCCCTTGTCTGAGCAAGTTCACACCACCCGAGAAGAGAAGATGCTCCTTCAGCAACATAGGACTCGCTAGACGTTCACCGGAGAACGGCCGTCCCCGAAGCGGGATCCGGGGGATTGATAAGAATGGGATGCGGAAGTTGGAAAGGGGCCCCGTGCAATGATCGGCACGGAGCCGTGTTTGTCCGAACGACGGCATATCGTCGTCGGTGTCGTGCAGGCCTGTCGTTGTGATGGTCGGGCCTTCACCTGTTTCATAGTCAGAGGTCCTTGCCCGGGACGTTCGGTCCGGTATCCCCGCTCGGGGCTATCGGCTTGACGGCCGACCAGACGGCCGTCAGGGTGATGCTCTTGCTCAGGACTATCTTGTCGCCGGATTTGAGCACCTTGGTCCCGTCGTTCCATCCTATGAAGATGTAGCCATCTTTCAAAGGCGTCGTTTCCGATATCGTATATTCCCCTTTCGGAACGCTGGCAGATGCTATCTGGGGAGATCCTCCGTCCATATTGTAGTCCACAGTGAGGTCCGCTGCAGGAGATTTCAGAACCATTTTCTCCATATTGCCCTCGAATGTCTTGCCTTTGAACTTATCCAGATACACTATAGTGAGGAAATTTCCGTTCTCGTCATAGAACTTCGTCAGCATCGGGAAATTGAGTCCTCTCTTATAGAAGCTGAATGCGAAGTTGTCGAACTTTGCGATCCCTGTTCCGAAAGTGATCGATTTCAATCCGCAATCGTAGAACGTCCTGTCACCGATGTACGTGACGCTGTCCGGGATCGTGATCGAGGCGAGGCTCGTGCACCCATAGAACGCGATGGTACCGATGGATGTGACGCCATCCGGGATCGTGATCGAAGCGAGGCTTTTGCATCCGAAGAACGTAGCCCTCTCGATCGTTTTGACGCCATCCGGAATCCTGACCGATTTGAGGTTCGGGCATTCACAGAATGCTTCGACCCCGATGGATGTGACGCTATCTGGAACGGTGACCGATACGAGGCTTTTGCACTTATAGAATGCGTCGCTCCCGATGGACGTGACGCCGTCTGGGATCGTGGCCGATACGAGGCTTTTGCACTCATTGAACGCGCTGTTCCCGATGGACGTGACGCCTTTCGGGATATCGATCGAGACGAGGCTCGCGCACCTGTAGAATACGAAGGTCCCGAGGAACGTCGCGCTATCCGGAAATGTGACCGTTTTGAGGCTCGCGCACTCATAGAACGCGCTGTTCCCGATGGATGTCGTGCTACCTGTGATCGCGACTGAGGCGAGGCTCGTGCACCTATAGAATGCGTAGTCCACGATGGATGTCACATCGCCTGTGATCGTGACCGTTTTGAGGCTCGTGCAATCCCTGAACGCTTCCAACCCGACGGTCACGCCACCTGTGATCGTGACCGATACGAGATTCATACAGTTGAAGAATGCTCTCTCCCCGATGGACGCGGCGCCGTTGGGGAGCGTGACCGAAATGAGTCTTGTACAGTTCATGAACGCTCCCTTCGCGAGAGACACAGTGCCGTTGGGAATCTCGACCGAGGCGAGGTTCGTACAATCGGAAAATGCGTAGGCCCCGATGGACGTGACGCTGTCCGGAATAATGATTGATTTGAGGTTTGTAGAGCGACTGAACGCAACTCTTTCGATGGTGGTAACGCTATTCGGAATCTCGACCGAGGCGGGTTGTTCTCCACTCAGATCGAACGATGAATCTTCGATGGACGTGACGGTGTAGGCAGTCGAGCCATAGGTCACTGTACCTGGGATCTTGATCTCACCGCCACTGTTTCCCTTGTAATTGTAGATGGATACCGTGTCGGTGCCTGTGATCGTGTACACGTAGTCACCGACTTGGAATCTATCTCCTACGGCACCATCTGCATCTGGTCCTGCGATCGTACCGAAGCAGAACGAGCATCCGACGATCAGAAGCGCCAGAGCCGATGCCGTCAACAGCAGATTGCGCGTTCCGGAGCGGCGAGACGGGGAGATGCCCCTCCCGGCCCGGTTCTTGTCCGAAGGGGCGGAGCAATGCTCTCTGCGGTCCGCCCCGTCCTCGGATCTTCCAAGTTCAATCATCCATATCACATCCTGTGGTTTCCCGGTCAGAG
>CAVIUM010000028.1:17100-22006 GCA_963645865.1 Lachnospiraceae bacterium | reverse complement strand
TCCTTCATGCTTTCTTCCTCTTGTATGCGATGAGTGCGAATATGAGCGCGACCGACAGCCCCGCTATAATAGCCCACAAAATCCACGGTATGCTACGATCCGTCCCCCCTCCGGCGTGCGCCGAGATGTAGACGTCCCCGGTCACCTCGGATATCCTCACCTTCCCGTCGATGAACGACGTGCCGGTGATGTCCGAATCCGACATGTACACGGATGCGACGACCTCCCCCGAATCCGATCTCAGCGGGAGCTCCAGGGGCGATCCGCTGCGGATCCACTCCTCGTACCCCACCGTGGTGACGTCCTTCAGGTCGGTCACCACCCGGTGGTACTGGACGAACCCGGAGAGGAACACCTCGGTGTTCCTGTCCACGCCCCTCAGGGTGAACGTGTGTATCCCCCCGACCGGGTCGTGCTCCAGCACCTGTCCCTTGTCCGTGACCGCCGTCAATCCCGAGAGATCGAACCTGAAGCGGTCCGTCACGGACACGTCGAACGAGAACGTCATCCCGGGACGGACGACCATGCTCTCGACCCCGATATCCAAGCCCGGGACCGGGTGCACCGTCACGCCGAACACGTCGGACGGCGTCGGTGCCGGGGAGCCTGTCGGCTCCCACTTCGGGTATATCCTGACCTCCCGGCTGTCCTCCGTGAAGGCGATCCTCGTGTCCCGCGTGTACGGGACCGTGCACGCCTTGTCCGTGTACCATCCCTTGAAGACGTATCCGTCCCGCCCGGGATCCGCAGGGGGCTCGGCGACGTACTGCCCATCCTTCACCACGGTGTGGGTGGTGATCTGCACGTACCTGTATCCCCTTGTCTCGTCGTACATGAACAGCACGTAGCACGAGTCCCTGATCGGATTGACGTTGACCGCCAGCGACGACTGCTTCGCGTCGCCGTTGACGACAGCGTCCTCCCTCACGAATATCGGATGGGTGCCCCACAGGGGGTACTGCTTGGGATCGAGCCTGATCTTCAGCTCAATCTCGGTGACGGGGACGGCGGACGACAGCCCCTCGGGGGTGTCCGCATACCTCCATTCCATCGAATCGTAGATCTTCGAGTCGTAGTTCTCGTCGTGGACCGCGAAGCTGTAACCGTAGACGTACCACTGCTTGAATCCGGATGCATCCGCATCCGAATCCTCCGTCGCAAGAACGACGGAGAGGATGCATGCCACGGCCGCCGCGACGGCCAGCACCGACAGGGTCCTGCGCCCGATCATGATATCTCCCGCGTCAGGCCCTCAGGGTGCGGTCACCACGGGGTTCAGGTCCCCGTCGTAGATCGCCGTCACGCAGTACACGGTGAACGACTCCTCGACCTTCATCGAGACGCCATCGAGATCCATCGTACAGGTGGCCGTCACCTTGTACGTCCCGGTTCCCGGGAAGGTGACCGTGTAGCTCCATTCGCTGAGCTTGGTCTGCTCCGTTGTGCCGACGACGAACTTCGCATCCGTGATGGTCCCCTTGCCGGCTTCCGCCTCGAGACTGAACGTCGGGGTATCTGCAGCCGCGATCATGACGTACGTCCCGACCGTGGCCCCGTTGTACTTGATATCGAAGTCGGCCCCGGTGGTCACAGGCTTCTGCCCGACCTTCCAGGGAATCTCGAGAGTCTTGTCGATACCGTCCTTCACAGCATGGATCGTCATGGTGCCCGCCTGCCCTTCGCCGACGGTAGATGCGATCTTCCCTCCGATGCGACCGTCGATGGTGACGGCGAGTCCGTCGGGGAGACCCGTGCCGTAGAAGAGGAAGTCGTTCGCATCCTTCCAGTCCGCTCCGTCCGCGACCTTCGTCTTCAGCTTCATGCTGTACGGCGTGTCGTAGGCCAGATCCAGCGTGGGGACCACTCCTCCGTCGATCTGGCTGTAGTACTCCGTGGAGCTGTTGTTCTCGTACACCACGATCTTCGGATCGCTGAACTCCGTGGAGAAGTTCGCCGCATAGAAATAGTCCTGAGCAAGGGTCTGCCCGTTCATGCTCTCGGTGACAGTCATCTTCACGTAGACGGTCCCCGCCTTCGGAGAATCCCCGGGCGTGAACATGACGGAATAGACTCCCGACCCTCCCTCTATCTGTATCTTGATATCCGCAGTGGCCAACACGACCGGCGTCGTACCGATCGTCACATTCTGATAATCATCATAGCCCTTGGCCTGGAACGTCACCGTCGCGGTGTCCGTGAACGCCGTGTTGTTGTAGCTTATCCTGGAGGCCTTCCCGGCCCCGAGCTCGACGCCCTTGACCGATGTCCCGATGATGTACTTCGCGTTCCCTTCGCTGTCCCCGTCGCGGGCATCGATGTCGACTGCCGGAAGGAGGAGAGCGGAGAGGATTACGAACGCGGCTATCGCCGCGATCGCCATCGTCTTGTTCTTCATTTTTACACTCCCTGTTTCGGCGTCTCCGCCGATTTCGAAACAGTTTATCCTCGAATGGCCGTCCTTCGGCCGATCAAGCGTCATTTCAGAATCCCCCGTCATGGACGGGCGGCACGATCAGGACCTCCAGATCGAGAGAGTAGAACTCCTCCCCACTCTGGAACACAATCCCCTCCGCACTCAGAACGCCCATGAAATCCTTCAGACCTGTGATTTTCAGGGCATCCTCCGTCAGGGTCAGCTTCGCTCCCGCATACCCGTAGCTGTCGAGCGCTATCTCCATAGAGATGTCGCTCCCCCATGCGTTCTTCCACTCGTAGGAACCGCTCGAGTAGGCGGCTATGAACGATAGAGACCTCTTTGTGTACTCCTGCTTCCCGCCCTCCAGCTGGAGGACGACGAACACCGCCGTATTGCCCTCGATTGCTTCCTCTAGGACGTTCTGTTCATCGACACCTTCCGCGACGCCGTTGACCATCCATCTGTGGAGCTTCTCCTCCGATGGGTCGGGATCGAAGGTGAACTCGAGGGTCTCTCCGATGTCCGCCTTGTAGACCTTCTGGCCCTCGCCGTATACGGTCTCCGGGGTCAGCGTCTCGCTCCCTCTCTTGACGGTGATCCCGCCCACGGGCGGGTCGAAGACGGTGACCGTCACCTCGACCAGGTCCTTCTTGATGACCACGGTCACGGAGTGACCGACCATCGTGAAGGACGACCCCGCTATGACCACCGGGACCTCCGCCCCGCCGTCCTCGTAGTAGATTCTCTCGATCGAGTGCTTCTCGGGCACCTGGACGGTCACCGTCCTCCCTTCCTGCGCCAGTTCCGGCGCACGGGACCCTTCGGTGTCTCCTGCCAAGGTTATCGTATGGAGTTCGATCCCGCGGGGGGTCTCGTCGTCCCTGTCGATGTACAGCTTCTTGAACAGGACGGAGTCTGTCCCCGAATCCGTCCTCTCCACGTACAGGTCGTAGCTGCCGAGCCTCGTCTCGGCGAAATAGCATCCGAGCGCGTCCGAATACGCCATGGGGACGAGCCCCGTGGCCTCCGAATGGAGCCACAGCCTCTTCCCCCTCTCGACGGCGCCGTCGATCGAGAGCTCCAGCTTCATGATGTAGAGCCCGTTGACGGACGCGTAGACGTAGCAGTCGTTGACCACCTTGTGCGTCATCCTGTCGCCTACGATGGTCCACTCGCCCTCCCCGTTGTGGCCCCACGCCTTGAGCGTGAACCCGTCCTTCGGGATGTAATCGAACACGAGATCGGTGCCGTACTGGACGGAGGTCCCGCCTATGTAGCGGATCTCCCCTCCGACGGGCTGCTCGACGATTACCTCGTACATGAGTGGTTGCCACACGGTCTCCAGCGTCAGAGTGCCGGCCATGGGCACGCGGACCGATTGTCCTCTGTAGGAGACGACGAACTCGCCCCCGTCGGTGACGACGTCCAACTGTGCTCCGACCGGGACCTCCAGGACCCCGTCGGTCGACCTCCATGCCTTGAGCTCGTGGCCAGTGGCCACGGCGTTACCCGGTACGAAGGCGAAGGTCGCGCCCTCCTGCCGCACGTGGTAATCCGAGGGTCCGACGATCCTCTCGTCGCCGTGGTACGGATCGGGATTCTCGATGACGAGATTCACATGGAGCGCGGGATAGGCGGTGACCACCGCGACCAATTCGTGCGCACCTACGGCCACATGGGTATCCTCGTGCACGTACGTGTCGCCGTGCTTCCATCCGATGAATTTGGACCCTTCTGGTATGGACAGTCCTTCGGTCTTCGCCTTCATCCGGTCGCCGTAGGCCGAACCGTACTCGTAGACGACCGTTCCGACCGTCGTCTCATTGTACTTGTAGGTGACCTCGCAGTCCACGCCCTTCCAGACCGCCATGAACACGGCGTCATCTTCGATATGGACCTTGAATCCGTCAGCGAAGACGATGTTCCCCGCCTCGTCCTTCCAGTGCTGGAAGTCGTATCCGGTCCTTGCAGGGTAGTTCGGACTCCCGATATCCGATCCCCCGTCGGTCACGGGCACGTACAGCGTGACGGACGAGCCGTTGCCGAAATCGAACCTCACCTCCCACCTGTAGCAGGCATGGAGAGTGATGTCTCCGGTCACCGGGGTCGCGAGGTCGTACTCGCCCACCGGATAGAACGGGTCGTCGCTCTCCGGCTGGGTCAGGAACCACCCCACGAAGTTATTCCCCGTCTCCGGGACCCTGGCCAGGGGGATGGCCTCCCCGTCGGGAACGAATATCTCCCTCGGGGCGTCGTCCACCCATGCCGATCCTTCCCTGTGGCGCGTCTTGAACGTCACCAGGTGCGATCCGGCATCCTCCGTCACGACGGTCACGGTGAATGTCCGCTTCGTCCCGTCGGGCGGGGCCAGCTCCATCGTCAGCTTCCCCGTGGAGCCCTGATCGGCCCCCTCGACGCTGAGCAGCATGGTCGCCGCGAAGGCTCCGGAGAGCGTCCCGACCGTGCCGACGGATGCCTCCTTCCTATCGG
>CAVIUM010000028.1:14147-16269 GCA_963645865.1 Lachnospiraceae bacterium | reverse complement strand
TGATGTCGCGGAAAGTCCCCCCGTCCTCGATGCTCAGCACCGTCCCCTCGATGAGACGGACGGTGTTCAGCGGGGAAGCGGATGTGGACGGGACATCGTCGGTGACGTAGCTCCCGTACTTCCCGATGGAACCGACCGCCGCCCCCAGACCGAGGTACGTACCTCCCACGAGCCTCAGCTCCCCGATGCGGTTCAGACTGAACTTCGACGAGGCCTGCGACGTGGACCCGTCGGACCTGCCGGACAGGACCATGCGGGACGATTCGATGATCGCGACGGTGGCCCTCTGGACCGATTCCATCCGCTCGACCACCAGTCCGATGATCGTGACGGAGGAATCTCCTCCGACCAGACAGGAGTTCCCGCTGCCGAAGACGCTCCTTCCGACGGTCGCCCCGCTCCTTCCGTCGATATTCACCGTGGAATTCCCTGTGACGAGGATCCTATCGAACTGGGGATTGTCCGCGGACGTGACGCCGACATCGGCTCCCCCGTAGACGGACATGGCCACCTTCGCGGTGCCTGAGACGGAAACGGAGGTGTTCCCCGTCGTGAGACCCTTGTAGCCCCCGCCGAAGACGGATCCCCTGACCTCGCCTCCGAAGATGGATACATTCGAATCTCCGAGGTCGTTGCCGTACGCGCTGGAGCCGTAGACGCTCGCCCCGACGGTCCCTCCGGAGACCTCCGCGGTGCGGGTGCCCTCGACCGCCTTGGCGGGCTTGTCCTCGCCGAGGCCTCCGGCGAAGACGCTGCCCGAAACAATTCCTCCGTTCAGTTGGACTGTCGTGTTCCCGACGACCCGCCCGTAGGCGCCTCCGCCGTAGACGGAGCCTCCGATCGAGGCGCCATCGATGGATACCGCGATCGTCCCGTTGACACGGGCCACCTCGTCTACGGATGTCTGATGTTGGCTCTTCTCCGACCTCAGGAATCCCTTCCCCCCGCCGTAGACGGAGCCGTGGATCTCGGTCTTATCCCCCTCGATGACCACGGTTATGTTTCCGGTGACGCGGGCTGCATCCTCCACACCTCCTTCCGCTCCTCCGGCGTCCCCCTGTCCCTTCTGGGCCCCTTCTCCGCCACCGTAGACGGAACCCTTTACCGTCCCGCCCGTTATCTTCAGTAAAACGTCACCGAGAACGTAGGAACGCCCCGTTGTGTTCCCGACGGCACCGCCTGAAAATTGCTCCGGTCCGCCCTTCCCGCCTCCATAAACGGAGCCGTGGATGGTTCCTCCGGCGATCTCGACATTCGCGGCCTGCCCGGTCCCGCTCCCCACGGAACCCCTGAATCCTCCGCCGTAGACGGAACCCCAGACGATTCCGCTCGTCACCTTGACATTGGTGCTCTTTGCACTGGGATAGAGCGGTTTGCTGTAGGTGTCCCATCCTCCGCCGAGCAGCAATCCGCTACTGCCCTCCGGTTTGCCAATAACCGCCGAATCTTTCAGCTCAATGTTGGAAACGGTGACCGGTGTGGATGTGCTCGAATAATTCCCATCTGTGACGCTGCCACAGGCCATGTAATAGACCCATGCCTTTCCGGAGATTGAGACGTCCGTGCGATCGGTCACCCCTTGGGAATCCCTACTCCCGCCCTGGACCATGAATGCGCTCGATGTTCCTGTCAGAACGACCTTCGTGCTTCCGATGCTGTCCGGATAACGCGATCCTCCGATGACGGTCTGGTATTTCCCGTTCTTCAGCGAGAAATCGAACTTCTCTCCATCGCAAACGGTCCCACCGACAATCAGTACACTGGTGGAATCGATCGTTCCATTTTGTATGTTCCCTCCATACACGGTCCCGTTGACCTTCAGACCTTTTCCCTCGTAGTCCTTCCAGGGTCCAGCGAGTGTGAGATGGCTGTTGCCTACATCGCCCGTGTAGGATGCTCCAGCTATGATCTGATATGTTCCACTGAATATCGTCAATTTCACGGAATCGGATCCGTGATTTCCACCACTCCAACCTCCAATGACCTCTACATAGGTGCCTGATACATTCTCGACACCCGTTCCGATGATGAGCGAACCGCTCCCGTACAATGCGTTGTTGTTCCCGTGTTCGCCGACGCCGGACAAATCGCTTGCCCCGTTGAGATACACATTGTCGATGAT
>CAVIUM010000028.1:0-13900 GCA_963645865.1 Lachnospiraceae bacterium | reverse complement strand
GTGATCTCCTTGGTAGCGTTCGCATAACCGGTCAGATCCGTTCCCGGATCCACCGTCGCGGACCCCACCTTCCATCCGGCGAACACCTTCAGATTAGAAATGGTACCGTTACGCCCAGGATAGCCTGTGATCTTGAACCAATCCTCGACGGCCTCATTGTCCGATACATCCGCCCCATCCACTTTCAGGACCTGCCCGACGATCGAACCGGCCCAGAACTGAGGGTTGTACTCCGCCACGGGTGTCCCGTAGTAACGGACCACTATCGATGAGGTCGATCCCGTACTTTCATTGTATCCCGCGACGGTCGGAACGGTCCCGATGTTGTACGTGACCGTGTATGAATCGCCCGAATAGCCTTCGGGCTCCGACTGGATGGACGGTATTAGCACCGCCACGGAGAGCAGCAGCACCGCGACAGCCAGTGTCGCTCCCGCGACGTGCTTGCGTCTCCGGATCCGGGAGAGGTTCTCCCCCAACGTCTTCCGAACCGATTCCATGAGCCGAGCCCCTTACGCTTCGGGGCGCCGGGAGGAGACTATCCGTGCTCTGCCTCTAGGCGCCTTCCTCCCGTCGCCCCTATGCGTACTGGAACCAACATAAATACAATATTTAATAATATGTACAATATTGTATTCAAGTTTAATCGAGTTTAAACGTTCAGAAATGAAAATAATGGAAAAAGAAATGTGGAGAACGGGTCGCGGAGCGCGTCCATCCGCGACCCTCTCAAGTTTTACAGCGTCAATGGACGCCCATCTGACTGAACGGGACCCCGAGGGACCTCTCGTAGAACAGGGGGTGCCTGTACCTCCCCCTGGACGCCGTCCCCTCCCCGTAGTCGATGGCCTTCTTAGGGCACAGCTGTACGCAGCTCATGCACAGGGAGCACGTCTCCTCGTCCCACGTCGGCTTGCGGTGGTAGACCTTGATGGCCCCGGTAGGACAGATCTCCTCGCATATCCTGCATTCTATGCACGCGTCCGTGAGAACGAACGGCTCGGTCGAGCGGATCTGATCGTACTTGGCGTGGATGCCCCTCCAGTCCGCGTTCCCCCTGTGACGGCGGAAGTCTCCGTCCTCATGCTTCCTCAGGGACTCCACGATGCCTTCGATCTCCGCATCCGAACCCTCCAGTATCCTGACGGCCTCCTCCTCCGTCGGAGGATCGAAGGCGAACACCGCGCTGCTCGGCATCAGGACGTCGTACATCGCATCCACCTTCAGACGCGAGCCCAGCAGCTCGACCAGCTGGTCGCAGGCCCCTCCGGAATCCGACGAACATGTGGATACGCAGAACACGCGCCCGGCGTTGCGGATGTTCACGTTCCTCGCGAACTCCTCCACCACCGACGGCAGACCGCGGACGAATGTCGGGAACACGAACCCCACGTCCTCCCCCTTGGCGTCGAACGAGTACCTCTCGTACCGCACCGCCGAAGCCATCTGCTTCATCTCGTTCCCGAATTCGTCGGAGATGCGCTTCGCGACCGCGTAGGAGTTCCCCGTTCCCGAGAATAGGAATATCATGCGGGCCCCCTCGCGTTGATGGGATAAAAAGGAGGATGCAATGAGTTAACGTTGTTAACCCCCGTTGACCTTTATCTACCACCCAATGCATCGCCCGCACATGGTCAAATCCGTACGCGCATCGCACATCCTGGTCCCCAACGAGAAGGACGCCAGGAGCATCATGGACCGCATCGAGAAGGGCGAGGACTTCGCCGCCCTGGCCAAGAGGTTCTCCAAGTGCCCGTCCAAATCCAAGGGCGGGGACCTGGGCTGGTTCGCCAAGGGGCAGATGGTCAAGCCCTTCGAGGACGCCTGCTTCAACGGCAAGACCAACGACGTCGTCCTCGTCCAGACCGAGTTCGGCTACCACGTGATCAAGATCACGGGCCAGAAGTGAGAACGGAGGGGGGATCCCCCTCCGAAAAACGTTTTAAGATCCTTCTCAGCAGACCTTCTTGAGCTGGTACGCACCGTAGATCCTCATGATCCCGGCGACGACCAGGAGGGCACCGATGATGATCATGACGATGTCGGCGGTGTCCTTGAGGTTCAGCAGCGCGACGATTCCGAGGACGAGCAGGATGGCCCCGACGAGGATCGAGATCACCCTGGAACCGGTCGCGACCGCGAAGTCGGAACCGGCGTCGAGGACGGAGACCGCACCGATGATGATCAGACCGATGGCCAGGAGGACCATCAGGATGTCGGAGAACAGGTTGGGCAGGATGATCATCGCCAGACCCAATATGGCCGTGATGACGCCCATCGCGATACCGACCGTGAAATGGGCTTTCATCCCTTCGACGATTGTCAGGATACCGGAGATCACCGCGAGGACCCCGGCGATGATGAGGGCCCACTTGAGACCCTCGCTCTTGAGGGCGATGATCAGTATCCCCACGAGCAGGAAGAAGATCCCCGCGACGAGGGTCTGCTTCCAAGGGTTGTATTTCTCTACTACAACTTCCGTAGAAATCACCTTGACACGAATCCCGCCTCTAGGTATTTATGACCTATTCCGGAACCGCATCGGGAACGCGCGGCCTTGACGACACGGACCACGGCGGGCACCTGGTGGCACAGGTCCTGGCCGTATAGCACGTCGGCCTCCGGATCCCCGGACACCAATGACTCGTCTATGTCCTTCCAATGGGAGAACAGGATGACGTCGGGATGCTCGACGGGATCGCCCGGAACCACCATGACGGTCCTTCCGGCCCCGCGGATCGCATCCGCGACCGCCGCGACGAGGTTCTCCCTGCCCATCCTCCTCGGTCCCGTCAAAGCGCCGACGGACCTGTCGGAGACGAACACGGACATCCTCTCGGACAGGGTGGATTCATCGTCCTCGCGGATGCAGCAGAGATCCTCCATGGAGGGTCGATACAGAAACGGGGTAAAAGGTTTGGTAAAGGGTTTCGCACGTAGGAAGCGCACAGGGCGCTTACATCCCCATGCCCTTCTTGACCTCGCCATCGAACATGTAGCAGAGCATGAACAGGTAGATGATGGCGTAGCAGATGGCAGAGATGACGTTGACCAGGAGGTGGAGAGCCTCTCCTCCGTCGGCGATGACTCCGAAGATGCCGATGAAGCTGCAGATGAACAGCAGGAGGAACAGGACGGTCAGGATGATCCAGAGGATCTTGTCGATCGTGGTCTCCTTGCCGTCCAGGATCTTCTTGGCGGCCCAGATGACGATCAGACCGAGGATGATCGAGATGACGCTGTCCCAGAAGGAGATGCTGCTCATGATCCCGCCGATGGCGGCGAAGATGCCGATGACGACGGTGGTCACTCCTACGATGTTGACGTAGTTGCCCAGGATGTTGAGCTTGCCGGTGAGGGCACCGGTGCGCACTTTGTTTCCATACATGAAGTACAGCACGGCCGCGATGATCGCTCCGATCGCGGCGATGAAGTACCCAACATGGTCGCCGAGCTCGCCATCCATGGTGAAGGCGTCGGCGACCGACAGGAGGGCGGCGATGATCATCAGAACTCCGATGATCGTGAACGCCAGTCCCACAGTTTTCTGATTGTCGATAAAGGACATGGGTATCAATTCCCCAGTCTATCAAATGACTAATGACCTATATATTGGTTGAGCATGCACACTTTAATACTCCCGTTCGAAGCGGTATATAAAGTGGGCTTGCGTCGTTCGGACTCCGTGTGGACTGATTCCGTCATGCTCAAATTTCCGACGACGCGGTCGACGCGATATAATAGTCAGAAACGCATCCCCCGGAGCATGATAATCAGCTCATGCCCCGCCGAAGGCGACCCCGTTCCGAAGGTCCGCGATTTCGTAGCGAAGAACGATATCCCGTCCATCGCGGGATACAGGCTGGACGGATTGGAGTATCTCAGGAACCTCGTGGTGGACGAGATAAAGACGCAGGAGCCGGAGTCGAGGATCATCGACCTCGACAGGGACTACGTCAGCGACAACGGCATCGACTTCCTCCGGGATCTGAGGAAGAACCTCGAGAAGGTTACAGCGGAAGGGGGACGCGTGAACTGGATCGTGTTCCAGGACGTCCCCGTGATGGATTGGCAGGCGGCCCTGGACGTCCTCAAAGGGAAGGACGCCCAGGTGTACTTCTTCACGTCCGCCTGCAGGCAGGTGCCCTGCTGTTTCAAACTGCTCCTCTGATCACTCGGGGAGGGCCTCGCGGATCGCTTTCAGCATATCCGCGAAGGTGGCCTTCTCCGGGACTATGTCGGGAGGGAACCCGAGCTCCTCCAGCCTCCTGGAGGTGGGGCCGCCGATGGCGGCTATCTTCACGTTGCGGAGGTACTCGGCGCCCTTCTCCTTCCCGTACCTCTGCTCCACGCGCGAGACGAACATGGACGCGGACATGGGCGAGGTGAAGGCCATGGCGTCCAGCCTGCCCTGCTTGATCATCGTCAGGAGATGGAGCAGCGCTATGCTCTCCCCGGCGTCCTTCAGCCTGTAGACGGCGATGTCCCGGACATCCGCGCCGGCTTCGTCCAGACCATCCGATAAGACATCGGAGCCGCTGTCCGACCTGATCAGTACGACCCTCTTGCCGGAGACCCTGCCCTTCAGCGCCTCCACGATCCCCTCCGAGGAGTACTCCTCGGGCACGGTGTCCGGCTCGATGCCGGCCGCCTCCAGCTTGGATGTCGTGGCGGGACCGATGGACACCACCTCCTTCCCGTCGAACATCCCCTTGAACGAATCCTTGTACCTGGATTGGCACTCCTCGACGGCGGTCACGGAGCAGAACACCGCGATGCAGTCGCCCGATACGGACTCCTGGAGCTTCGAGAACTCCGCATCCTCCCCGGGAAGGATGTCCAGCGACGGGGCGCCCAGGGCCTGGAAGCCCATGGCCTCCGCCTGCGCCACGGATTCCTTTATCCTCTTGGAGGGGCGCGTGAAGCCCAGGGTGGTCATATCAGGTCACCCAGCCTCTCCCTGACCCTGGCGACGTCCCCGATGACCATTATCCCGGGGGCCTCCAGGGCCTTGTCCCTGATGGTGTCCGCCAATCCGGAGACGGTTGTGGTCTCCACCCTCTGGTCCGGCGTGGATCCCTTGGATATGACCGCTGCGGGCGTGTCGGGGGACATGCCGCCCTCGATCAGACCCTCAGAGATGGATGCGGCGTTGCCGAGGCCCATCAGGACCACGAGCGTCCCGTGGCCGGATGCCAATGCCTTCCAATCCACCCTGTCGCCCTCGCGGCCGTCCTTCTCATGGCCGGTGATGAACGTCACCATCGAGGCGTAGTCGCGGTGCGTCACCGGGATCCCGGCCAGCTCCGGGACGGAGATGGACGAGGACACGCCGGGGACCACATGCACTTCCACACCGGCGTTCCTCAGCTCCTCCGCCTCCTCGGCGCCGCGTCCGAACAGGAACGGGTCCCCGCCCTTGAGACGGACGACGACCTTCCCCTCCTGGGCCAGCTTCACCAGAAGCTCGTTGGTCTGCCACTGGCTCAGGTGGTGGTCCCTGGCCCTCTTCCCGGCGTCGATGAGCTCCGCATCCCCTCTGCATTCCTTCAGGAGCTCCGGATTCGCCAGAGCGTCGTACACCACGACGTCCGCGCTCCTCAGCAGCTCCATTCCCTTGATCGTGAACAGCCCGGGATCGCCCGGGCCCGCGCCTACCAGATAGACCTTGCCTGTCATATGACCACATCCCTCTTCCCGATGAGATACTCCGCTATCCCCAGGAGCTCGTCCAGCACGTAGTCGACCGGGAGATCGGTCGACACGCGCCTCGGCTCGTCGGTGTAGCTGTAGGAGACCGCGTCAACATGGATCGCGTCCCCCGTGCACTTCGCGCTGATGCCGACCGGCGAAGAGCAGCCGGCGCGCATGAGCTTCATTATGCCCCTCTCCACGCCCGCCTCGAGGCGGGATTCCCTGGAGTCGAGCTTGGACAGCATCTTCCGCATCTCCGCATCGTCCTTCCTGCACTCCACCGCGACTATCCCCTGGGCGGGTGCCGGTATGAACGCCCCCTCGAGCACGTGCATCGGACGGTCGATGCCCATCCTGTCCAATCCCGCCTTGGCGAGGATGATGGCGTCGAAGTCGCCGGCATCCAGGCGGGACAGGCGGGTGTGTATGTTGCCCCTGAGAGGCTCTATCTCGAGATCGGGACGGATGTCCCTGAGGATGCTCTCCCTCCTCACCGATGCGGTGCCCACGAGTGCCCCCTCCGGAAGCTCGTCCAGCGGGCAGGGGAGGATGACGTCCCTCGGATCGTCGCGGGGAAGCATCGCCCCTATGACGAGGTCGGGATCCATCTCGATCGGGATGTCCTTGAGGGAGTTCACGGAGCAGTCGATGTCGCCCCTCAGGATGGCATCGTCCAGCTCGCGGACGAACGCCCCCGTGGACGGCAGCGCATCGAGCCTCGACTTCAGGTCGATGTCACCCAATGCTTTCATGCCGACGACGTCGAACTCCTCGTCAGGGAACATCGCGGACATCCTGTCGATGAATATCTCGGTCTGGCGCATCGCCAGCTTGGATTCCCTGGAACCGACCCTCATGCTCCCACCGTCGATATGAATCCCGTGAAGGCTTCCTCCAGCTTCTCCACCGCCTCGTCGTCGTGGGCGACGGACATGAAGCAGTCCTCCAGCGCCGAGGGCGCCAGGTAGACGCCGTGCTCGAGCATGTATCCGAACATCTTCCCGAACATGACGCGGTCGGCCTTCTCGGCATCCGTGCCGTTGCGGAC
Organism: Lachnospiraceae bacterium; assembly: GCA_963645865.1. Classification (GTDB taxonomy): domain Archaea; phylum Thermoplasmatota; class Thermoplasmata; order Methanomassiliicoccales; family Methanomethylophilaceae; genus Methanoprimaticola. The sequence goes on along the minus strand of CAVIUM010000028.1, from coordinate 7,158 downwards.
CTCCTCCGGTCCGAAGTAGACGGCGAACATGGACCCGACGGAGTTTACGCATCCCTTCACATGGTTATCCTTCAGCGCATCGCGGATCGTGTTCACGAGACGGTCGGAGGACCTCTCGAGCTTCGCGTAGGAATCGTCCCTGCGCATCCTCTCGATCTGCGCCAGTCCCGCTGCTGCGGATACCGGGTTGCCTGCGAAGGTCCCCGCCACATAGACGGGACCCTGCGGGGCCACCATCTCCATGATCTCCTTCCTTCCGGCGAACGCCCCCGCGGGGAACCCTCCGCCGATGATCTTGCCCATGGTGGTCATGTCCGGGGTGACGCCGTAGCGCTTCTGCGCTCCGCCGTCGGAGACGCGGAATCCCGTGATGACCTCGTCGAAGATGAGAACGACATCGTTCTCCCTGGTGATCCTGCGGACCTCCTCCAGGTATCCCTTCTCGGGCGGGACCACACCAACATTGCCGAGAACGGGCTCCATGATGACGCATCCGATCGTCTTGTCCTTCTCCAGGAGGTCGGACATGGCCTGGGCGTCGTTGTACTCGACCGTGCGGGTGTACTTGGCCGCGCCCTCGGGGACGCCCTTGGAAGAGGGCATCCCGTCCGCTGAACCGGAGCCCGCCTTGACGAGCACCGCATCGTGTGCGCCGTGGAACCCGCCGTTCATCTTCACGATACCGTCCCTGCCGGAGAACCCCCTGGCGGTGCGGATCGCGTGCATGGTGGCCTCGGTGCCGGAGCAGGCCAGCCTGACCATCTCCGCCGAGGGGATCGAATCGTGGATCCTCCTCAGGAGGGACAGCTCCGGTCCCGACGGGGCGCCGTAGACGGTGCCGTCCGGGATCTGGGCCCTCACCGCCTCCAGGACGTCCGGGTCCGCATGACCCGATATGAGGGGACCGTACGCCATGCACAGGTCGATGTACTCCCTGCCGTCGACGTCGGTTATCCTGCACCCGCTGCCCTTGGCGATGAACAGGGGGTTCGGCTCGAACCTCCTGACCGGGCTGCTGACCCCTCCGGGCGAGAGCCCCGAGGACTCCCCGAAAAGAACGGCGGACCTGTCCATGGTATCACAGCATCCTCGCCATGTCCTCGGCGAAGTACGTTATCAGCATGTCGGCGCCGGCGCGCTTCATGGCGATGAGCGACTCCCTCATGACCCTGTCGCCGTCGATCCATCCGTTGGCCGCAGCAGCCTTGATCATCGCGAACTCACCGGAGACCTGGTACGCCGCCAGGGGGAGGTCGTAGCGGTCGGCCGCCTCCCTGATGATGTCGAGATACGGGCCTGCGGGCTTGACCATGATCATGTCCGCGCCCTCGGCGATATCGAACTCGATCTCGCGCATGGCCTCCTTCCTGTTGGCCCACGCCATCTGGTATCCGGCGCGGTCTCCCTTGCCGGGAGCGGATTCCGCGATGTCGCGGAACGGCCCGTAGTACGCCGACTGGTATTTCGCGCTGTACGCCATGATGGGGACGTTCTTGAACCCGGCATCGTCCAGCGCCTGGCGGATCGCGGCCACCTGGCCGTCCATCATCCCGCTGGGGGCGATGATGTCCGCCCCGGCCTCCGCTTGGGAGACCGCCGTCTTCCCGTACAGCTCGATGGTCTCGTCGTTCCTCACGCACCCGCATTCATCCAGAAGACCGCAGTGGCCGTGGTCGGTGTACTCGCACAGGCACAGGTCGGCGATGACCAGCAGGTCCGAGGACTCCTTCAGTCCGCGGATCGCCTTCTGGACCACGCCGTCCTTCTCGTACGCCCCGGTCCCGGCGGCGTCCTTGTGGGACGGGACCCCGAACACCAGGACGGAATTGACACCGCTCTCCTGGATGCCATTGGCGATGCCCTCGTACCCCTTCAGGGGGTGCGTCGGGATGCCGGGCATCGAGTCCGTGAACTTGTCTTTCTCGAGATTCGCATCGAAGAACACGGGGAGGATGAGCTCGTCCGGGTGCAGACGGGTCTCGCAAACCAGGTTCCTCATCTTCTCGCTCTGCCTCAGCCTCCTGAGGCGCACTTCAGGGTACATCATTCCGATTCCTCCAGTCCGAAGAGCTCCATCGCCGCCCCGCACGTATCCGTGCGACCGTCGCGCGACGCCTCCCTCAGATTCTTGTAAAGTTCGGCGGTGATCTTGCCGATCATCGCCCTTGACAGGTCGTCCAGCAGCTCCCCCTCGTCGGCGGACCCCATGCGGGACCTGGCCGTGGCCAGCTCCCTCTCGCGTATGTCCGCCAGCTTGAGGCCGATGCGTCTGATGACCTCGTTGGCGTAGCTCTCCTTCTGCTCGGAGTCGATCTTCGCCAGCTCCTCCGTTATGATCGCCTCCGCCGAACTGATCTCCTTCCGGCGGCGTTCCGCGTTCTGCATCGCTATGGTCTCGAGGGAATCCATGTTCTCCAGCTCCACGTTGGGGATGGATCCCGCGGCGTCCTCGGTGTTGCGCGGTATGCTCACATCGATGATCAGCAAGGGGCGCTCCGGCCTCCTGGACATCGCCTCGAGGACGTGGTGCTCCTTGAGCACCGGGTGGGGGGCGCCGGTGGCCACCAGGACCACATCCGAATCCGCGACGGCATCGGTCATCCTGGCCATGCTCACCGCCTTCCCTCCCAGCTCGTCCGCCAGCTCTATGGCGCGGCTGTAGGTGCGGTTCGACACGATGACCGTGCCGAGGTTCCTGCCGACCAGGTTCTTCGCTATCACGGATGCGATATCGCCCGCTCCCAGGATCGTTACACCCTTCCCCTCCAGGGTCCCGATCCTGCTCTCCGCCAGCTCGACGGAGGCGGATCCCACGGACACGGCGCCCTTGTTCAGCGCCGTCTCGGTCCTGACCCTCTTCCCCACCGACATGGCCTTGTCGAACAGGCGGGACAGCATCCCGTTGACGTGTCTGTCTGCCTTCGCCTTCATGTAGGATTCGCGGACCTGGTGCTGTATCTGGTCCTCCCCCACTATGAGCGAATCGAGACCGCAGACCACCCTGAACAGGTGGCGGATGCTGTCGCGGTCCTCGAGGATGTATGAGATGTTCCCCGAAGGGACGATTATCCTGATGATGGAATCGAAGAGCATCTTCGTTCCGTTGTTGTCCGAGGTGGCCGCGTAGACCTCCAGACGGTTGCAGGTCCTGACGACCACGTACTCGGAGACGCGCTCCATGGTCGGCAGACGTTTGGAAACCTCCTCCTCGAGCTTCGGGACCACGTCGTTCAACGCCGACGTGCCCCCGGCCGAGGAATGTGTGACGTGCATGCTCACGATCATTCCAGACCGCCTCTCTTCAATGAGATCTCCCTGGCCTCTTCCGTCTTCCCTTCCCTGAGGAGCTCCCAGACCTCCTCGTCCGCGAGCACGTCGGCCAGGAACGCCGCCCTCCCCGGCTGCGTCGGTATGCGGTCGCGTATCTCGACCCTCAGGTCGCAGAGCAGGGCGAGCATGGAATCGTAGGAACCGTCGAGGAGCTCATCGATCTTGTTTATCACATAGGGCGGGAAGGCCGGCGCCCTCCCCTCGGACGAAACGCACACGGTCCAACCGTCCCTGTGCAGAGTGGAAGGGATGAGGACGTCCCCTCCGCCGTGGGCGGAGTTGGTCATCTTCCCATGGGACATGGAGATGTCGCGGATCCTGTCGTTGAGAGCGTGGTCCGACGTCGCCGCCACCACGATATCGGCATCGGCGATCGTCTCCTCCACCAGCGCATCGTCGATCGTCCCGATCACCACATCCTCCGCGAGCTCCCCGAGCTCCGGGAGGACCTCCTCGGACACGACCCTTATCCTGAACCCTTTGAAATGCAGGCATTTGCGCAGGGCCACCTTGCCTCCTCCGAACACCGTGACCGAACGGTCGCGGGGGGACAGGAGTATCGGGGACATATCGACGGATTCCACTTCTTCGCACCGTCCCGCGGATATTCCTCGCTAATATAATTGGCTTGTGCGTCCAACTTGAGAAAAGTGTTACGATACCCTTACGGGGTATTAAAGACACCTTAACAAAACCCCGCGTAAGTCATATCCTTTATAAAGTTCCGAAAGGGGATGACGTCGCATGCACTTCGATCCTAGCCCCGAAGCAATGCAGAGCGAAGGACAGTACTGGATCCCCGGACACTACGACCGCATCAGATGGTGGGTCAAGCAGGGGGAGTCGGCGGTAATCCGGCCCTCCCTCCCCGCCGATGCGGCCGCCGGGATCGGCCTGGAAGAGGACGTGTTCTGGGCCGAGGTGGGACGCCTGGAGAGCAAGGTCGGCAACGAGGTCTTCGCCGAGTGGATCGTCGGGAGGCCCGACCTGGAGATCAGCGTCATAGCGGCCAAGATCGAACCCGCGGTGGATTCCTACTACAGGGAGCTGGTCAAGAGGACGTTCGCCCCGTCCGACCGTTCGGTCAGGGATTCCATGGGGCCCATGACCGATGCGATGCTGAAGGAGTTCGCGTCCGTCAGCCCGGGATTCACCATCCTCAGCGACGGGACCAAGGCGCCCATAGTCAGCTCGACCAGCGAGGAGCTCCTGGCGCTCGTGAACGTGAGCGAGAACGTCTGTCCCATGAAGAGGGCCATCTACGCCAAGAGGGAGGAGTTCCGATGCCGTTCGACGAAGCGGCTGTGAAGATATGCGAGGACACCTACTGGATAGGCGGCGACGACCGCACCGCCAACATCTTCGAGGGGGCGTTCCCCATACCGGAGGGCGTCTCCTACAACTCCTACCTCATCTGCTCCGAGGGGAAGACCTGTCTGCTGGACACCGTGGACTCGTCCATCGCGTCGAAGTTCTGGAGGAACCTCCGCAAGACCATGGACGGGAGGAAGCTCGACTACCTGGTGATAAACCACATGGAGCCGGACCACGGGGCCTGCATCACGCAGGTCCTGGAGGCCTGGCCCGATGTCACCGTGGTAGGGAACTCGAAGACCTTCGACATGCTCCGCAACTTCTACCGCATGGAGCCCGCCAACAGGCTGGAGGTGAAGGACGGGGATACCCTGCAGATAGGGGACCACACCCTGACCTTCCGCTTCGCCGTCATGGTCCATTGGCCCGAAGTGATGTTCACCTACGACGGGAGGACGAAGGCGCTCTTCTGCGCCGATGCGTTCGGAACGTTCAAAGCGGTCTCCGGGGCGCTCTTCGCCGACGAGACCGACTTCGACAGGGATTACCTCGAGGAGGCGAGGAGGTACTACGCCAACATCGTGGGCAGGTTCGGATCCAAGGTCCAGCAGGCCCTGAAGAAGCTGGAGGGCACCGACATCGCCATGCTGTGCCCCCTCCACGGACCCATCTGGAGGAAGGACCTGGACTACATCATCGGGAAGTACGACCTGTGGAGCAGGTACGAGCCCGAGGAGAAGGGCGTGCTCATAGCGTACACGTCGATGTACGGCAACACCGCCGCCGTCGCCGAGAGGCTCGCCATCCTGCTGAAGGAGCGCGGGGTGTCGAACGTGGTCGTCAGGAGCATGACCGCGGAGCATCCGTCCTACGCCGTCGGAGACGCGTTCAGGTTCTCGAACATTGTCCTGGCCTCGACCACCTACAACAACCACCTGCACCCGACCATGACGGCCCTCATCGACGACATGGAGATCATGGCGGTCCAGAACAGGGGGTACTCCGTCATAGGGAACGGTTCCTGGGTCCCCCAGGCCGGGAAGATCATCGAGGAGCGTCTCGGCTCCTTCAAGAACATGACCAAGGTCGGCGAGACTCTGACCGTCCTCTCCTCCCTGTCGCCCGAACAGGTGCCGGAGCTGGAGAAGCTGGCGGACGACATCGCCGCCTCGCTGTGATGTCGAACAACCCCCGTCCCGACAGGGATGGGGGCATCATTCTGCATCCATCGCATTCGGGATTCGGACCCTCACCGGAACAACGACGCATCCGCCGGCATCCTGTCCGGGCGCGATGACCGTCTTTACGATGACCCGTCCATGGAAGATGTGTTCGTCCCGTACATCACGGCATCAGCTGCCGGTAGATGGGGAGTCATGGAAGAATCCGCGACGGGACCGCGGGACGTTTTTGGAGCCGCCGCGGACGGTGAGTCCGACGGCGGCGTTGAGCGGAACAGGATGGAACCGCTCAGAAGAAGAACATGATGTCCTTCGGAGCGACATCCTTGCCGTCCAGCTCCGCGGAGACCATCTCCAGGATCATATCGAACCCTGAGCCGCTTGAAACCGTTCTGATGAGGATGTTGCCGTAGATGTAGTCGGTGGCGTCGGTGCCTGCCTCGCTGACAGAATACGCATCGACCTCCATTTCTCCCCAAACGGTATCGATCTTCTCCGTGGTATGTTCGAACTGGGTGAACTTTCCCAACAATCCGTAGTAATCATCGGGCATGAACTGCCAGGCGCTGGAATTCTGCACCTGGGTCTCGCCATCCGCGGTAATCGTCACGGTGTAGTCCACCTGTTTGAATATCTCGGACTCCGGGTTGCTGTACACATAGACCTTCTCTACCTCGGTGATGTTCCCGTCCCCGTAATCGATGCTTCCCTCTTGTTTGAGGACGACCTCGTGGATCTCCCTCTCGACCTTCTTCTGGGTGAAGGCGCTGCAGTCCTTGAGTTCCATGTACATCTGGACCCCGTCGGATTCTATCCCTCTCGCAAAGGTCACACTGCCCTTGACGAGGAACCAGTCCGACATATCGTCGTTGACGTAGAATTCCAGGGTCTCTTCGCCCCAGAAGGTGTTGATGGTCTTTTCGTTGTACTTGGAGTAACCCTCGGTATCGTTATCGAACCATTCCTCCGAAGTCGGCATGTCGATATGCGTCCGGGTACCGTCAGTGGCGACGGAATCCACGGACCACTCCACCTTCATCTTATGCTGCGTGGCGTTGAGTTCCGTCAATGTGACGGTGGATGTACCGTCGAGAACTGTGCCGGAACCATCCGAATACACCCCGAACACCAGGAATTCCATGGTATCCCCGACATCCAGATCGTAGTTCCTCGATTCGACGGCGGGTGTGTCGTCCTTGCTCCCTTTGTCGTTGTTCATCGCGTAGGCCGCTATCGCTACAACGGCTACGATGACGACGACGGCCAAAATCATGATGCGTCTGTCGACCATGTGCGAGTTACTAACTATTGCATCTTAAATTTAACCTTAAAT
>CAVIUM010000027.1:0-23153 GCA_963645865.1 Lachnospiraceae bacterium | reverse complement strand
ACCCGCGGTTCTTCACCGTCTTGGCCTTCTCGAGCATCCTCTCGGAGCACAGCATGATGGCGAGTCCGGGCGGCAGGGCCAGGGCCTTCTGGGTCCCGAAGATCACCGCGTCGGCGTCCATGTCCTTCAGCCTGAGGTCCTTGGTGTACGCCGCGGTCACGGCGTCGACGATCCTCAGCGCGTCGGGGTTCTGCTCGGAGACCGCCTTGGACAGGGCGACGGAGTCGCTGAACACTCCCGTGGAGGACTCGTTGGCGCACCAGCACACGGCTTCGGTGTCCTTCCCGACCTTCCCGGCGATGTGCTCGGGCTTCATGGCCATGCCCCACGGGACCTGGACCTTCTCGACGGTCTTGCCGTTGAGCTCCCCGATCTCGATGAGCCTGTTCCCGAAGGAACCGTTGGTGATGCCCAGGAGGTTCTTCTCCACCCCGTTCCTGATCGCACCCTCGTTGAATGCGGTGGCGGATCCGGAGATGAGGAACACGTCCATGTCGGTGTCCAGGGTCTTCCTGATCTTCTCGACGATCCCCGCGTGGAGCTCCTTGTACTCGCCGGAGCGGTGCGTGATCATCGGCTTGGTCATCGACTGAAGCGTATCGGGCGCCACATAGACGGGCCCCACTGTGTACAGCATCCTGCTCAAGATAATCCCTCATGCCCTTGTCCCGGGGCTGATGAGCGGTTATCGGGCCATCGCTATTAAAGGTACGTGCGCGCGTGAGACGGACGACCATTCGACCGTAAGTACGCTAAAAGAGTACTTACCATAATAAGTACTCTAAAAGTGTACTTAACTTAATAAGGACGCAAACAGTGTACCTATCACGGCGGTGAATCGAATTGACGTTCGTTGGAAGAACGAGGGAACTGGAGAGGCTCGAGGCCCTGTACGCATCGGATGAGGCCTCGACTTGCGCGATCTACGGCAGGCGCCGCGTAGGCAAGACGGCCCTGATGCGCGAATTCTGCAAGGACAAGTGCCACGTGTTCCTGACATCGACCGGGATGACGCCTGAATCGATGATGCACAACCTCTCGGAGCAACTGTCGAGATTCAAGGATGAGAAGACAGTGGTAAACGACGCCTTCGAACTGGTCGATGAGATGCGTTCGTTCCTCGGCAGGGAAGGGATCGTTCTGATTATCGACGAATTCCCGAATCTGGCTAAGTTCTTCCCAGATGCCGTTCCGCTCCTCCAGGAATTCATCGACCACGACCTGAAGGATAACCGCGCCATGCTGATACTGTGCGGGTCGTCGATGAGCGCCATGATCGAATATCTGAATGACGGGGACAGCCCCCTGTTCATGAGGTTCCCGATCCAGATGAGGATCACCCCCATGAGATATCCAGAGGCCAGACTCCTGCATCCGGGATACTCGGAGGAGGATAGGATAAGAGCCTACTGCATAGCCGGCGGGATCCCTCTGTATCACCAACTGCTCGACGGGGAGAGCCTGAAACGCAAGGTGGATGAGACACTGCTGTCCGAATCCGGACTGCTGGGTGCGGAGGCCAGAAGCGTATTCTCGCTGGAACTCAAGCCCTGGGACGCCTACGCCCGCGTCCTCGCCGGAATTGGGGAGCGCGGAGCCGAAATCGGGGACATCATAGACAGATCGGGCTTGTCCAAAACCTACTGCGTGAAACTCATGGACAACATGCAGGCCCTGGGCATCATCGAGGAGGTCGACAGGTTCGGTGGTGTCCGCAGGAAGACATACGTGATATCGGACGGCCTGCTGTCGTTCTATTACGGGGTCGTCGTCCGCAACGAAGGGATAATCTCCCTGAATCCGGACGGGTCCTACGACGCCCTGAAGCAACAGATCGATACATTCTACGGACGTCGCTTCGAACGGATCTGCAAACAGTACATCGTCGGCACGAGGACGTGCAGATGGATCGGCAGATGGTGGGGTACGGTCCCGGTGCGCAGGAACGGCGTCCTGCTGAAGGACGATAACGGAAAACAGATTACGGAATCCACGGACGTCGACATCGTAGCCATATCCGTGGACGGTGCGAACGAAAACCTCATCCTGTGCGAATGCAAATTCACGACGGGCATCATGGGAGAGGATGAGCTCCGCGACCTGATGGACAGAGGGGAGACGATGAGGAAAGGGGACCGCAACAAACGGTACATCCTGTTCTCAAAATCCGGATTCACGCGCGGACTCGAGAAATGCGTCGAAGAGAATGGGACCGCCGAGCTTATGGACCTCGATTCCCTGAAGGGATGGGCCGAGTCGGCGGTCCGCAGGTGATCAGAGCTGTGCCAGGGTCTTCCTGATCCTGTCGAATCCCTCGCGAATCTGGTCCTCGGATGTCGCGTAGGACACCCTGAAGAAGCCCTCTCCGCCGGGCCCGAACGCGGTGCCGGGCGTGACGGCCACATGGCCCTCCTTGAGGAGGACCTCCGCGAGCTTGGCGGAGGGCATGTCGACGCTGTACTTCGGGAACACGTAGAACGCTCCCTTGGGCACGTTGCACTCGAGCTGGGGGATCTCGGCGATCAGGTCCAGGGCGAGGTCGCGCCTCTTCCTGAACTCGCGCACCATCGCATCCTTGGACTCCTGCGGTCCGCGGATGGCCTCCACGGCCGCCTGCTGGACGAAGGATACGCAGCACGAGATCGAGTGGGACTGGAGCTTGTTGATGGCCTTGATGTTCTCCTCGGAGGCGACCGCCCATCCGAGCCTCCATCCGGTCATGGCGTAGGTCTTGGACAATCCGGAGACGAGCAGGGTGCGGTCGAACATGCCGGGGAAGGATGCGATGGACGTGTGCTGCCCCTCGTAGATGATGCTCTCGTAGATCTCATCGGACAGCACCAGGATGTCGTTGGCGATGGCGATGTCCGCGATCTGCCTCAGGACCTCCTTGGGGATCACGGTGCCGGTCGGGTTCGACGGCGTGTTGAGGATGATCATCTTCGTCCTCGGGGTCACGGCCGCCTCGACCAGGGCGGGATCGATGATGAATTCGTCCTCGTACTTCGTGGGGACGTAGACGGGCACGCCGCCGGCGAGACGGATGCACGCCTCGTAGGAGACCCACGAGGGGTCGGGCAGGATGACCTCGTCGCCGGGATCGATGTACGCCAGAGCGATCATGAAGATCGCCTGCTTGGTCGGTGTGATCAGGACGTTGGATGCGTTGCAGGGGACGCCATCGATCTTCCTCTCCATATCCGCCACGGCGGCCCTGAGTTCGGGGATACCGGTTGACGGGGTGTAGTGGGTGAACCCGCTGTGGAGCGAGTCGCAGCATGCGTCTATGATGTTCTCAGGAGTCGTGAAATCGGGTTCCCCCATCGAGAACGAGACGATGTCCACGCCCTCGGATTTCATCTGACTGACCAGATTTGATATTGCGATCGTCCCCGAAGCGGGGATCTCCTGGAGCCTCTTAGATACCATGGGCGTTCCTCTATGGTACGCGCATGCGCGGTTATGAGTTAAAATAATCGGCGGGTAGGTCGGTTCCCGCAATGGCTGGCTGACATTCGGAGTACGGTCACATGATGTAACTTTTATGAGTAAGTAAGTAGAATAAGGCGGCAGACCGGAGAGGGCGCGCCTTTCCCGGTCGTCCTCTCCGGTACTACGATATGGAGGTAGATATCCTGCTAGTATCGTTAACTCGTACCGGAACATACATCCGGTTCGAGCTGAGGATCCTCGGGTCAGCGATTATCATCGTCTGGCTCCGGTGATCCGAAGCTCAAACAATGGCTCCCCGAGGGCCCAGTATCCGCTGGCACGGATACTGTTATCCTCTCCGCCTTGAATGATTGTACGCCCAGACGCATATAAGAACTTCGTGATTCTAAGCTACAAGGTGTTCTCATTGTATCAGAAACGGAACCCAGGATGTCGGCATCTTCCGAATCTGTGCCGAGTCCGTCTGTATGGAACGACTAGGATGTGAGGTGGACGACATACCGGAGAGAACGGCCCTTTCCCGGCCGTCCTCTCCAATACTGCGATAAGGAGACTGATCTACTGTACGTATCGTTAACTCGTACCGGAACATGCATCCGGTTCGAGCTGAGGTTCTCCCTAGAGCCCGGCATCCGGATACACGGATACCGATGCCCCTGCCGCCCAACGATAGCGATTGCTCCATCATTGATAATCCCTGCGTCCCCCTGAGCCCCGATGACGGTCGCATCATCGCTCGAAGCGACATCAGGACATAATGTCCTTGAGGTGCCCCTGCTGGATCGAATCCCTGATCTCCATGGCGAGCCTGGCCCCGGTGCTGAGTCCGGGATAGATCAGGTCGGCGTACGGCGATCCGGAGATGAACGGGTTCGTTCCCGCGACGATCCTGGTCGAGATCTCGAACACCTTGAACTGCAGCTTGTCCGAGACGACGGTCTCGAGGCAGAACGGCCCCCACATGCCACCGAACAGCTCGTACGACTTGTTGACGACCGCCTCGGCCATCTCGAAGGCCCTCGGGAGCAGCGACTCCCTGATGACGGCCGCGGTGTTCCCGGTGACCACGAACGAGGGGTACAGACCGTGCCTCTTCGACTCCTCGATGGACCCGAGCTTGTACATCTCGTCGATGTTCGACTCATCGCGCCTGTCGATGGACATGAGCTCCAGGGAACCGCCCTGCTCGCACCTGTATCCGTCGGTCTTGAACGGGTCGTAGAAGAAGTGGAGGTAGTACCTCGTACCGAGGCAGTACTCCTGGATCGTGTAGGGCTGACTCTGGTCGATGGACATCTTGAAGTCCGGGTAGTCCATGGCGATGAAGTACCCCCTTCCGCCCTTGGCGCCGTGGTACTTGACCATCACGGGCTCGTTGATCTCCCTGGCATCCGTTATGAGCTTGGGCATCGGGACGCCGGCGGACGTGATCCACTGCCTCTGCTTGTCCCTGTCCGACTCCCATCCCAGAACCGCCCTGTTCCCGTAGGACGGCACGGGCAGCTCCGCAAACCTGCGGGGGCCCATGTACTCCACGAAGGATCCGTGGGGGATGATGATCGTGTTCCTGTCCAAGAGCTCCCCGGTGCGCTCCTCGAAATCGTCGAAATCCTTGTAGCGGAGGATCTCGTCGGGCTTGGCGAGAGGGAACGCATCGTAGTACTTCGTGCTGTGTGTGATGGTGAGACCCAGGGTCTTGAATCCCATCTTCCTAGCACCATGGAAGATCTGAAGAGAGGAATGCGAGCACAGGGTCGCGATCGTGATGTCGCTGGTGTCGTACTCGTCCAGAATCTCGTCGATCTTGCTCTTGGGAACCATATTGGGCAATAGCGTTCCCGATAATAAATCCAGCAGGTTCGGGGAACGGCACTCCGGTGGGGATCCGCGGGGGACAGGGACCCGGAACGGGTGCCGGACCTGGATCGGGACATAGGAGATTCCGACAATCTGGCTATGCCCCAACACGCACGAAACGGAACCTCGACTTAAGTCATGACTTAAGTCGAAAACCTAAGTTCGACTCAAGACCTGTTCGGGAGACAGATCCTCTGCTTGGGACTGCGGGGCTTGTCGGGATAGAGGAGCGAGACCGTGCCGTCAGCGATCATCCCGTCTATGCATCCCTTGACGCGCTTGTTCACGGAACGGTACCCGAGCGCCTCGCAGATCGATCCGACGGACATGCATCCGCGGGATTCCAATAGCGACAGTATCCTCTCCTCCGTAGTTTCGCCCTCCGGTTCGGACGTTCTCAGGAAATCGCGATGGATGGAAAGTATCGCCTTGAAATACGAGCGGTCCTCGTCGGTTACGATCTTCAGAGGCGGCGATCCGTTGTCCTCGAGCGCCTTGACCACCTTCGGCAGACCCGTGAATCTGGACTCGGCTAGGTCGAGCTCCTTGAGGTAATCGCCCACCCTCAGATTGCGGTAGATTCCCACGCTGATGCGGTTCGACCTCAGGTCCTCGTCGGACACCTTGCGGCTCGGACCCGGATAGTTGAGGAACTCTATCGAATCCGGCGTGATGGTCACCCTCACAGGCTCCCAGATCTCGTAGCTCTTGTGGTAGACCGCGTTCACGAGGAGCTCCCTCACCGCCACAACGGGATAGTTCTTGATGCGTCTGGCCTGCGGTACGTCATCCGATTTGTAGACCCGCTCCTGGATGTATCTGTTCTCCAGGACGTTCAGCGCGTCTATGATCTGCCTGTCGAGAGGTCCGGTGAAACGCATCTCCGTCATGCCGTCCCCCGTAGGAACGGGCTTATCGACGAGATCGATGAACGCCCGCTCGAAGAACCTGTGCGGCTGGTCGTTGAAGAACATCAGCCCCACGTTGAGCGGCCTCAGGTCCTCGGGGGGACCGTCGACGATCCTCATATTGGAGCAGAGCTCCGCCTTGGTCTTCGGAGGATTCTGATAAAGCGAGCTGCGGACGCGGTACAGGAAATCCATGACCAGCGGATCCCGTATGTCCCCGATGGATGCGGAGTGATTGACCTCCAGATCGAATGGGTGCGTCCTGGAATCATCATACAGACGGCGTTCGTCCTCCCTCCTGGCACGGAGGGTGCTGGACATCTTGCGCACGTAGGGCGCCCTCTCCCCCTTGACGCCATCGTTCGAATACCTCGATGGACAGGAGTAGGGGCGCGACGGCCCGGTGGGACACCAGAGCACCAGGACTGTCCTCCCGTCCACATCGCACACCTCCGTGACAGGACTGTAGTACGGTTCGATCAGATTGGTCATACCGACGAGTTCCTTCAGCATCCCGTCGATGGCGCTACGGTCCAGACCGACGACCTCCGGATAACCGTGCTCGTAGTCCACGCCCACGACGATGTATCCCCCACCGTACGCGTCCAGATCGTTGGCGAACGCGCAGATGGTGTGAAGGATCCTTTCGGGATTCCAGCCCCTCTTGTACTCGGTGCGAACATCTTCTACCACACCGCCTGCAATCAGGTCCTTCACATCTATCGGAACAGCCACACGAACACCTGATCCCAATATGACGAACATCCGTTTAAACTTATGTTTCAACTTAAGTTATAACTTAAGTTTGAACTTAAGTTAGGTCTTGCACCCTTCCGATTCCTGACTCCGGACACCGTTTTCCCCACCTCCGTTTCCACTGGAAGGGGTCACACTGCATGCACACAAATCGCTCATATAGGGAGGGGTGCATGTCCGATGGTCCTGCACGGGACGGGTCGATTCAATGGAAAGAACTGAACTAACACCCCACATAGAAGAGATAAAAAGGGTGCTCGGAGACAAGATCGACGACGAGCAGATAGAGACGGAGCTGCGCAAATACCTCGACGACTACCACGTGGATGTCAACGCCGCGAAGCGTGGCATCATCAGGAAGTACGGCGGGAACGACTCCGGATTCGCCACTGCGAACAACGTCGCCAAGAAGATCGCCGACCTCACCGGCACGGAAACGAACGTGGACGTCGTCGCCAAGATCGTCTACGTCGAGACCAAGAACATCACCGTCAAGGGTCTGAACAAGACCATCGTCTCCGGCATCCTCGGGGACGACACGGGAACGGCATCGTTCACCGTCTGGGAGCCCGGAGCGGTCCAGCTGGAGAAGGGCTCCGCATACACATTCAAGAACTGCTACTGCAAGCTCTGGAACGACAGGGTGCAGATCAACATAGGGAACCGCGGGAGGATCGAGACCGCCGCGGGAGTGGAGTTCAACGTCCCGAACTCCGGCGCATCCCTCTCCGCCTCCGACGTGAAGATCGGGGACATACGCGACGGCATGGGCAGCGTCAACGTGACCGGGAAGATCATATCCGTCGAGGCCAGGAAGATCAACAGCAGGGGCGAGGAGAAGATCGTCTTCTCCGGGATCATGGCCGACGAGACCGGGAAGATCCAGTACTCCGCATGGCACGACTTCGAGCTCAAGGAGGGGGAGTCCATCAGCGCCAAGAACTGCTACATCCGCGCCTGGAAGGGCATACCCCAGCTCAACATCGGCGACAGGGCCACCGTCGAGCGCATCGATGCGGACATCCCGGTGGACGCGGGCGAGTCGCAGAAGACCGTCGCGGACGTCACCAGGATCGGAGGCGGGCTCGACATCACCATCGAAGGGGTCGTCGTCGACGTGAAGAACGGCAGCGGCCTCATCAAGAGGTGCCCCACCTGCAACCGCTCGATGTACAACGGGATCTGCTCCGTCCACGGCACCGTGGACGGTGTCCCCGACATGAGGATGAAGCTCGTTGTGGACGACGGGACGGGCGCTATCGGCGCCATCGTGAACCGCGCCGACACCGAGAAGCTCACCGGCATCTCCATGACCGCGGCCATGGGCCTCGCCGCCGCCAGGGGCGAGGGGGTCGTGATCAGGGAGCTCATGGGCAAGATCCTGCTCCGCAGGGTCCGCATCACCGGGAACGTCATGAGCGACGACTTCGGACCGAGCATGATCGTCAGGTCGGCATCCGACGTGGAGGTCGACGTCCAAGGGGAAGCGGAGAAGCTCCTCTCCGAGGTGGAGGCGGCACTATGAACGGAAGCAACGGCAACGCGAAAGCGAACCCCAGGGAGACCGCGTGGAGGGTGTTCGCCAACGAGATCAACTCCGCCACGTACGAGATCAAGGCCACGGAGGAGAAGATGCCTTCGTACCTCGTGTCCCCCCTGGGCGCGAAGATCAACAGGGTCCTGATCGCCGGGACCATGACCGAGAAGGCCAACAGCGGGACCGACGACGAGCCCCAGTGGAGGGCCAGGGTCCAGGACGTCAACGGGCAGTTCTATCTGAACGTCGGCAGGTTCCAGCCCGAAGCGGTGGCCGCCATGGCGGACATCGAGCCCCCGTGCTTCGTCGCGGCCGTCGGAAGGGTCAGGGCCTACACCAACGACGAGGGGAAGACCTTCGTGTCCGTCCGCCCCGAGCGCATCATCAAGATCGACGAGGCCACGCTGAACGAGTGGCTCCTGGACACCGCCGAATCCACCTGGGCCAGGCTCAAGTGGATGAAGCAGGCCGTGGCGATGCCCGATGCGAAGGTCGCGGACTTCATCAAGATGGGCATGAGCCCCGTACAGGCCGAGGGGCTGCTGTGCGCCCTCGACAACTACGAGATGCCGGACTCCTCCGTGTACCTCAAGACGATCCAGAACGCCCTCCGCAGGCTCCTGCCGGAGAAGGACGTGGACTTCGGGTTCCCCGAGGGGGTCGACGACATACCCGACGAGATCGACATGGACGATAACGAGTCGGGAGGACAGAACCACGGTCAGATGGAGGACATCGTCCTCCAGCTCCTGGATGAGCTGGACACCGACGGCAAGGGCGCCCCCAGGGACGAACTGGAGAGACGCGCGGAGGCCGAAGGCATCAGCAGCATCGAGCTCGAGGAGATCTCCAACATCCTCATGGACAGGGGACTCGTCTACGAGCCGAACCTCAGATACCTCAAGCGCATCTGAACCGGGCCTCGCGGCCCTTCAAACCCCTTCCCCGGGCATCCCCCGGGATCGATTCTCCGTCATCACCGCCGAGGCGTAGCCCACGACGGAATCGGGATCCAATCCCAGCGATTCGAACGAATCCGAATGCCTCACGGCCTCCGGCCTGCATCCCTCGCAGAGCATCATCATGACCGCGGTGGGCCCGTATCCGCACATGGTGACGCCGTTGCGGGCGACGGCACGGTACATCCCCTCCCAGTCCATCCTGCGCACCTGGTCGAGCACAAGGCCGTCCAGACGCTCCGCGTCGGCCTTCGGGATGTAATGGGACATGTCGGTGGACGCGAGGAACACGACGTCGTATCCTTCGCAGGCCTCCCGCAGCGAGGCGGCCAGCCCGACGGCGGCCTCGGGGGACTGGTCGCTCATCATCACGGGGACGATCCTCGCATCCGGATCGATGTACTGCAGGAACGGCACCTGGACCTCGACGGAATGCTCGTACGCGTGCGCCTCTGGGATGTCCGGGACGCGCTTCGACAGCCTCCTGCAGATGTCCTCGTGGACCGGGCACGGTCCGAAGGGCGTCAGGAACGGCTCGGAACAGATCGTGTTGATCCTGCACATGCCGTGATGGTCCGGACCTATGACCACGTACGCATCGGGGCGTCCGTCCTCCTTCAGCCTGCGGTAGACATCGGAAGCGACGACACCGGACGCCATGTAGCCGGCATGGGGCACCATCGCCCCGCGTATGCGCCTTGAATCGCCCGTCCCGCCCGGCAGACCGCCGGCCAGGGGGCTCCTGAAGCAATCCTCGATGACGGCCCTGAGCCTTTCCGGATCCGACGGGTAGAAACGTCCCGCCACTGCAGGATCTCTCATAGAAGGGTGGAAGGGGTTTGTGAAGAAGTTTTTTGGGGCTCGGGGCCCGCTCACATGACGAGCTTGGCCTCGAAGTCCTCGATCTCGAGCTTGAAGTCGGCGGGGTCCTTGATGTCTCCCCTGTCGACGAGCAGCTGCCTGGAGAGCAGCCAGTAGATGCAGGCCAGAGCGCGCCTTCCCTTGTTGTTGGTGGGGATGACGAGGTCGACGTTGCGGGTCTCGTTGTTGGCGTCGCAGAGGGCGACGATGGGGATTCCCAGGTTGAGGGCCTCGTTGAGGGCCTGCTTGTCGGCCGAGGGGTCGGTGATGACCAGGACCTCGGGCTCGATGAAGTTGGGGTTGGCGGGGTTGGTCAGAGTCCCGGGGACGAACCTTCCGGCGAACGCGGGTGCGCCGATGGCCTTGGAGAACTCCCTGGCGGGCTTCTGTCCGTACTGCCTGGCGCAGACGACGAGGACCCTGTTGGGGTTGAAGCGGCTCAGGAACGCGGCGGCGGCCCTGATCCTGTCGTCGGTCTTCTTGATGTCCAGGACGTACAGTCCGTCGGTCCTGACCTTGTAGATGAACTCCTTCATGTCCGCGGACTT
The DNA here is from genome assembly GCA_963645865.1 of Lachnospiraceae bacterium. Lineage (GTDB taxonomy): Archaea > Thermoplasmatota > Thermoplasmata > Methanomassiliicoccales > Methanomethylophilaceae > Methanoprimaticola. The sequence goes on along the minus strand of CAVIUM010000027.1, from coordinate 12,274 downwards.
CTGCTGGGTACCGATGTGGACACCGGAGGTGAGGTAGGTCTCTTCGGGGACCAGGAGCTCGTTGCTGTCTATAGGCTGAATGTCGTCGTCTGCCATAGTGATTCCTCTTTATTCAGTTCTTGACGACGGTGATGGGTATCATGTCGCTCTTGAACTCCAGCATGGCAATGTCGATGGGGTCGAGCATGTCCTCGGGATAATCCACGAGCACGGGTGCCCCGTAGGAGATCTGCAGCGACCTGGCGCCGATGATCCTGGCCCTCTCGAATCTGGTGTAGTTATTCACGCAGCTCATAGTCTCACCATGTGGGATGTTGGCCTCGTAATCCGATGTCCGATATAAGCGTTTGCCCGCCCTGTTAGTATAAACCACAAACAACGCACGCGCGTATATAGGAGAGCGCACGGGGGACGACAACGGTTATTTCGGCGGACGGGTTGGGGGAGGGCATGACCGGGGAACTGGAGATGTGCGCGGCTGCGTTCTTCCGCACGATCGGCAAGGACGTCGCGACGGCCGACGAGTTCGTCATGGGCGTGTCGCTCGGACAGAAATGGATGACCCCCACCGATGCGAAGGCCCTGCTGAGGACCATGACCGGGAAGGGCGTCCTCACGAGCAGGGACGGATACATACGCCCCGGATTCGACATAGCATCCGTCGATGTGCCGTTGGCGTACCGCCCCCCGAAGGACATCCTGTCCGCCGAAGTGCCAGCGGAGACGAGGAAGGCTCCCGCCGATGACGGCGCGGAGGACATGTTCCCCAAGCTGATGGACGTCGCCGTGGGCGCCGGGATGCAGCGCAGGGAGTTCATCCAGGAATGTAACAGGATTCAGAAGAGACTCGACGTGGATATCTCCGTCGCCGCGCTGATCGTGCTGCGCGACGGAGGGGTGCCCGTGGACCCGTACGTCGACCGGGTCTACGGGCAGGTCCGGGATTCCCGGATCACTCCTTCCTGATGAAGTTGCCCAGGGTCATCGCTCCCGAGCTGCCGCCTCCGACGGATCCGCCGGATTGGACGGCCTCGGTGAGCTTGATGTCCAGGGCCTTCTCGATCTTCTTGATGAGCTTGTCCTCGGGGACCAGGTTGTTGGCCTCGATCTTGGCGAGGATCCCCTGCTTCTCCTGGATCTCGTTGGCGAACTCCTTCAGGTCCATCCCCTTGGCCTCGCGGGCCCTCCTGATCACGCCGCCGTAGTCGTCGACGATCTCGATCGTCGTGGTACCGGCGTAGATGTCCTTGGACTGCATCCTCCTCTCGCGCCTCTCCAGCCTCTGGTCGATGACCGACTGGGAGACGGGGGCGCCCGGCCTGGAGGAGGTCGAAGTGCCAGAAGCCTCGCCGAACCTGAGACAGGAAGGGCAGACCGTGAGCCTGGCACCGCTGATTATGGCCTCGCGGGTCTGCGGAACATCCTTGCCGCACATCTCGCATATCATGCCAGGCGCATCGATGACCATGATTTTATCGTTTTCATACGGTCGCTCGGCCAGCTTGCGCGCGCGAACATTCGCGTGTGAAGAACAGGACAACGGTTATAACGAACGTCTACTGTACCCCGACGGAGAATACATGACGGGCGATAACGACGACGTGGCAGACCTGAAGGCCAAGATTGTCACCCTCGAAGAGAGGAACGTCAGGCTGATGGAGGACCTCCAGAACGCCGAGACCGAGAAGCGCTACTCCGAGAGTGAACTCTTCAGATTGCAGAAGGACCTCTCCAGGCTCAGGAACGAGCTCGAGAGGCTCAAGAGCCCGCCTCTGATCGTCGCTTCTCTCAGGGACGTGCTGCCCAACAACCGCGTGGTCGTGAAGAGCTCCACCGGCCCGGACTTCGTCGTGTCCGTGTCCGAATACGTTCCGACCGACGACCTCATACCCGGATCCAGGGTCTCCCTCAACAAGCAGACCCTGTCCCTCATGGAGGTCCTGCCCACGCCCGTGGACCCCGTCGTGTCGGGTGCCGAGATCATCGACAAGCCCGACATCACCTACGACGACATCGGAGGTCTGAAGCACCAGATGATGGAGCTCAGGGAGGCCGTCGAGGACCCGCTCCTCAGGCCCGAGCTCTACGAGAAGGTCGGGATCGAGCCCCCCAAGGGCGTCCTGCTGGTCGGTCCGCCCGGAACCGGGAAGACCCTGATGGCCAAGGCCGTGGCCAACGCCACCCAGGCGACTTTCATCAGGCTGGTCGGATCCGAACTGGTCCAGAAGTACATCGGAGAGGGCGCCAGGCTCGTCCGCGAGCTGTTCCAGCTCGCCAAAGACAAGGCCCCTAGCATCATCTTCATCGACGAACTGGACTCCGTCGGGGCCAAGCGTCTCGATGTCGCCACGTCCGGGGACCGCGAGGTCCAGAGGACGCTCATGCAGCTTCTGTCCGAGCTGGACGGGTTCACCCCCACCAGCGACGTGAAGATCATCGGAGCCACCAACAGGCCCGACATCCTCGACGATGCGCTGCTGAGACCCGGAAGGTTCGACAGGATCATCGACGTCGGACTGCCCGATGTCGACGGAAGGAAGCAGATCTTCGAGATCAACCTCAAGCACATGAACGTGGACAAGAAGGTGTCCTCGAAGAAGCTCGCCGAGGCCACCGAGGGACTGTCCGGAGCCGAGATCAAGAGCATCTGCACCGAAGCGGGTATGCTCGCCATCCGCGCCGACAGGGACCACATCACCGAGAAGGACTTCGCCGAGGCGAAGACAAAGGTCACGGAAGCCGGCAGGAGCAAGGCCAAGCCCGCTCCCGCCCACATGTTCGGCTGAACGATAAACACCGGAGGAGGGGTTCTTCCCTTCCTCCGGATTCATTTTTTAGAAAAATCAGAACTCGCCCAGGTCCTCGCCGCCGAAGAAGTTCAGCTGCGCCGCGGCGTAGATCTCCTCGAGACCTGTGCCGTCCTGTGCGGACACCGCCCTCATCTCGCCGAACACGCCGGCGTTCTCGACTGCTTTGAACAGCTCCATCCCGATGACCGTCTCGGGCTGGCTGTCGGAGTCCAGGAGGTCGCCGTACAGCGCATCCGAGACCTGGTACCAGTCGAGCATCCTCTGCTCGTCGTCGTCCGACAGGGTGTCGCACTTGGACAGGACGTTGAGGGTCGGCAGCTGGAGCCTGAACTCCACGAGCGCCCCCAGGACCATGGCGGAGATGAATCCGTTGGGTGTGCGGCAGAGGGAGGGATCGGACAGGTAGACGATCATGGAATCCTCGGCGCCGAACGCCTTCACGATGAGCTGCGACGACTCCCTGAACGCGAAAAGCTCCAGCTGTCCGGGGGTGTCCACCAGGACATAGTCGCATCCGTAGGTTCCGATGATCTGGGTCATCTTCGAGATGTTGGCCGCCATGAGATCGGCGGCGACGATCTGCGCCCCGTTGGGACCGAGGTTGTACTCCCTCATGGTCTCCTCGAGGTTGATCCACTCCCTGATGTCCACGTCGGCGGCGTAGGGCAACGCGTCCGCGCCGGGGTCGAGGTTCACGACTATGGAATCGACTCCCTGGTCGTCCAGCCACTGCTTGTATGCGCCCACCAGGGTGCTCTTGCCGCTTCCGGCGGTTCCAACGAAGAAAATGTACTTCATTCCCAGACGCTCCAGGATATCCAGCGTCCAATCGGACAGCATTATTATTAAATTGCGCACGACTTTCCAGGCCTCATGAATGCGAATCGCAACCCCGCGCCCTTCGCGGTGATCGGTCTCATCATGGCGTTCCTTTTCGCCATCGTGTGGATCGTTGCGGCCGAGAACGACCCCACCTGGGTCCTCGGCGAGAGCAAACTCAGCGAGATGGGCGTTTCGACCTACGACTTAACCGCCAATGCGTTCAAGTACGGATGCATCGTGTGCGGAATCCTCTGCCTCGTCTTCGGCGTCGGCAAGGCCGCCTGCGAGGACGGGAGCAGCTGCGCCAGCGGCATCATGTGCGCCGTGGCCGGAATCGCCCTCGCCTTCGTCGGATACTTCACCACCGAGAGCAACCCCGATGTCCACGACATCGCCGCCTACCTGTTCTTCGTGTTCCTGGCCCTCGCCGTCGCCCTCTCCGTCCACGGAGATTGGAGCGAAGGGAAGAGGATCAACGGACTCATCGGCATCATCCTGTTCGCCATGATCATCGCCTGCTTCATCGGCAAGAACATCGCGTACACCGAGGCCGTCGCCGTCATCTGCGGACTCCTCTGGGTTGTCTCCGAGAGCGTCAAGATGATCCTCTGCATCAAGGCCGACAAGGACGTCAAGGTCGACATCGAGACCGTCTGAATGGAGGAATTACAATGGCACAGGTCCCCAATAAAATGAAAATCGGAACCGCCCTCGGTATGCTCGGAGGGGTCATCGCCCTCGCCGCCATGGCATACTCCTGGACCGGAGTCCTCGACGACATGTACGCCGTCGGTCTGAACATGCTCGCAGCCGTGATGTTCTTCGCCGTCGCGGGAACATTCACCCAATACAGCCCGGTCTGCGGGAACACCGTCCTGGTGATCAGCGGACTCGCGATGGCCGTCGCCATCATCGGCGCTCTGTACGAGGCCACCTTCCTGTGGGTCAGCATCCTGCTCGCCCTCATCGCCGTGTGCTGCATCCTCGTGGCCGCCTGCCCCAACACCACCAAGTGGGTCGACGGGAACAGGGTCATCTGAAGATCTTCAAACAGGGCGTTTCCGACGCCCATCTTCCCTTCCTACCTCTTTTTGAGTACGTTTTTATCTGCCGAGCGCATCACCCGGATCATGGACGAGAAGTACTCCTTCGCGCTTCGCAAGCTCGCACTGCTGGGTGCCATGGACGATTACATCGCCATATCCTCGAGGGAGCTCGGGGACGCATTGGAGATGAGTCAGCAATCCGCATCCAAGAGGATCCTCGAGCTTCTCGACGAGAAGTACATCGTCAGGGACCTGGGGGCCCGGAAGCAGCGCATCAAGCTGACGTCCAAAGGGATCGAGGACCTGAAGAAGGAGTACAACGAGTACCGCAGGATCTTTGAACTCACCGACCACATGACCATCCACGGCACGGTCCAGTCGGGAATGGGAGAAGGGGGATACTACATCTGCCAGAGCGGCTACCTGAAGCAGTTCGAGGAGAAGCTCGGCTTCACGCCCTTCGAAGGGACCCTCAACGTCCAGGTGGACCCGGAGGACGTCGGGAAGCTCGACGTCGTCAAGAGCATCGCAGGGGTCCCCATCGCGGGATTCAGCGAGGGCGGTCGCAGCTTCGGCGACGTCGTCGCCTACAAGGCGAAGATCCGCAACATCGACTGCGCCATCGTGGTCCCCGAGAGATCGCACTACGTGGACATCATCGAGATCATCTGCCAGTACCACCTCAGGAGGACGCTGAGCCTCGAGGACGGCGTCCACGTGGACGTCAAGGTGAATCTCTGATTCAGGCCATCGGGATCTCGATCACCGCGGATGCCCTGTTGTCGACTTCCGCAGGCTTCTGACCGACACTGTATCCTGTCGAGGTCGTCTCGCAGTAGTAGTACTTCAGCTGTCCGAGGTAGCTCTGCCCCGTTATCCCGTCTATGTTCAGGCCCGCGGCCGCGTGTGACGGGAACAGGAGTATGCTGGTCCTGTATCCGAGGGACGACATCATGGCGCAGTACAGGATCGAGGTGTCCTCGCAGTCGCCGGACTTCAGGAACAGCGTCTCGACCGGGAGGGCCCAATACTCGTCCGTGCCGTACTGATCCGCGTCCGAGCGGTACTCCAGCGATTGGACGAACGTCAGGATGAAATCCGCGGATTCCGTCTTCGACAGACCCCTTTCGGAGGCCATCGCATCCAGGTCCTTCGCGATGAGCGCCACATACCTGTCGGAATAGGTGACGAACCTCGCATCCCCGTCGGCATCCGTGTGGCGCCTTTCGGACACCGGGATCGAATCCCTCGCGGCCGCATAGTCATCGTACAGGATGTCCAGAGTGTAGGTCAATTCCTCGTCGCCGTAGGTCCAGGTGTACTGCACCCCGACGGTCCCGGAGCAGTAGACGGTCAGACGCCACTGGTGCTCCGTACCGTCCGTCATGGTCCCGTCTATCAGGATCTCGTACTCCCCGGGATTCTGGAACTGGTATGTCATCGGGACGCCGTCCATGAGATCGTGGACCCCGGCGGTGTCGCATGAGACGTTCCACGTCGCGGAAGTCAGATCGAATCCCACGGAGAGGGTGGCGGACATACCCGACGAGAGTTCGACGTCGTACCCCGCGGTGCGGACGTAGAGTTCGATGTCCTCGACACCGACCTCCATCTCGAAGGACTCGGTCGACGACACGAGATTCCCGTCCCCATCGTACCATCCGATGAATTCGGCCCCCTCGGGGATATCCGTGGAGATGGTCGCGATCTGCCCGGGCCTGGACGATCCGCTGTGGGACGTGATCATCCCGTATCCTCCGAACAGGAAGAACTGGACCTCCTCCCTGACCTCGCCCTGGCCCGACTCGGTCAGGGTCATGGTGCGGTGGTATCCCTCGCGGTCCGCCGTGACCTTGTACGGCGTGCCGTCCGACATGCTCTTCCAGATCTTCACGACGGTCCCATCCGAGGATGCGGACTCGTAGATCCAGCAGTCGACGTTGCCGGATGCCGTGGAGATCGTCTCCGAACCGACGAGGTCGCCGGCGCTCAGCACCTTGCTACCCCAGAACGCGTCCGTCAGGGACTCGTCCCACTGCTTCTCGACCTTGTTGAACTTGTAGGTGGTCTGGGAGAACTGCGAATCGGTCTGCACGTAGTAGGACAGCTTGTACCCGCTGTAGTACGCCAGGGACACCTTCTCGGTTCCCGTGTACTTGGTGGTGCGGGTGCCGTCGTCGGTGTATCCGGACACGTCGAACGTGAACGACGAGCCGCTCCTGTCCTTCTCCCATCCGGCGTACAGGGTCAGATCGCCCCTTGTGTAGGCTCCGACCGAATCGATCCTCTTCTTCAGCTCCGGATCCTTGTACCAGCCGGTGAACACCATGCCGTCCATGGTCGCCGGTTCGAATCCGAATTCGTCGCCGGCCTCGTACATGACGGGGTTGGAGGGATCGTTGGTCCCGCCGTACAGCTCGTACTGTATCGAGAATGGCCCTGGTTCGTCGAAGGCGCCCTCGGTCACCAGCGTGACGGCGAAGACCCCCGCCATCGCTATTATAGCCGCGACTGCCAAAACTGCGTTGCTCCGGGCCATCTTATCGTCCGGTCGGACGACTAACTCCTATTTCAAAGGCGCGAACCTGCATTCGTACGACCTCAGAACAGCTGTGGAATCGGAAACGTCGTATCCCGTCGCGGCTCGTGCGCCAGTTTGTATATTAGGGAGTTGCATTCCTCCGCCCCATGGATAAGAGGGATGGGACCGTAGCCGTCGTGGCCCTAGGGCTATGCGTGTTCGTTACCAGTCTCAACTGGATGTACATGCGCATCCCTCAGTATCTTCTCAAAGCGGAGACGGGATCCGATCTGACCGGGTGGCTGCTCTCCGGATACATCATCGCCGAGGTCGCCACCGTCATAATCGCCGGTACGATCATCGACAGGCTGGGACCGAGGAACGCCGTTCTCATCGGAACATCCGTGTTCTTCGGGAGCTCCATCGGCCTGTGCCTGTGCGAGGGCATCGAGATGATGATCGCGTTCAGGATCGTCCAGGGCATCGGAGCGGGATTCCTGTTCACCACGGCCCTCAGCTTCATAGGGAAGGTGTTCCCCCGCAGCAAGAGGCTGGACCCCCACAAGATCATGACCCTGACGTTCAGTCTGGGGTCGATCTTCGGTACCGCCGTGGGCTATTATTTCGGGTTGGAGCAGGGGAACTGGAAGCTCCTGGTCCCCGTCAGCGCCTTCGCCGTCCTGCTGTGTGGGACCGTGGCGTACACGAAGCTGCCGGAGATGCCCCGCGAATACGTCAGGGACGTTCCGGGACTGGTGCTAACATTCGCCTCCATCGCGGCCGTCATGACGTACACGCAGATGATGAGCGAATCCTTCGACCTCCTGAGCTGGGAGAGCCTGGCGTTCGCGGAGTTCTGCATCGTGCTCGTGTTCCTGCTTATATGGGTGGAGAAGAAGGCCAAGGACCCCATCATCCCCCATGGGATCACGAGGAACGACATCGGTCTCCTGTCGGGGATGTTCCTGGTCGGATTCTGCGGTATCGGACTGCTGCAGTTCATCACGATGTTCATGATGGTCTCCTACGGCCTGACGCTGTACGAGGCCAGCAAGATGCTGTTCTGCCTGATCGCCGGAGGAGTGGTCACATCCCTGATGGGGATGAAGATGGTCTACAAGGAGGGCATCCGCCCGCTCACGCTGGTCGGGTCCTTCATCGTCATGATCGCCTTCATCGGCGCCTACTTCCTCATGCCCAGGGGCATCGCGGGAGTGGGATTCTCGCTGTTCACCATGGGATTGGGATTCGGACTGATCGTCACCGAGATGGTCACCAGCCTGCAGGCGGTGACCCCCACGAAGCATCAGGGCGCATTGACCGGGATGCTGATGTCCGCCCGTTTCGTCGGGATCATCCTCGGGATGGCTGTGTACAACGGCATCGTCCGCAAATCCATCGGGGAGTACATCCAGACCGTCGAAGGGGAGGCCGTCGGGGACGTCACCACATGGCTCCTGGAGCACATGCACGAATACCTCGACGAGCTGATCGCGCTGTTCGGATCCACGGTGCGCGAATGCTGCATCGCGGGAGGTATAGCCGTCATATCCGCCTGGATCATCTGCTACTTCATGGTGGACAAGAAGGACCTGAACGCTCCCGAATGGGTCGAAGACTGGGAATCGGATCCTCCTGCGTCTGCCGGCCTCGCTCCGCTCAGCGGAGGAGACCAGGGTGCGGAGACGAACGATGATGCACAGCGAACGTGAACGATCCGTCCCGACGCCCGGACAGACGATTCTCGACACCTTCAGAAGGTCCTGAACCGGTCGGAGATACGCGACAAGACGTCGCAGAATTGAACAACAGCGACCTACAGGTTGGACTTCGCCGACGCGTATGAGTATCGAACTCGGGACGAATGTAAGACGTATTTTACAAAAATGAGATTATCAATAAAAATGTAAACTATACTTTACAAAATCAGACAGAATTATAAAAGAGTAAAATATACATTACATTATGGCCGAGATAGAGGATTGGGACGTCGTACCGAGAGAGCATTATCTGTCGAAGCTCCGCGCTTCGAAGGATACGCCGTTCATCAAAGTCCTCACAGGCATCAGGCGGTGCGGCAAGACCACCATCCTCCGTTCATTCAGAGAGGAGCTGTTATCCGGCGGGGTGCCGCAGGAGGACATATTCTCCATAGATTTCGACAAGGACTCTGCCGACCTCCCGAGCGATCATCGCGAACTGACCGACTACGTGATGTCGCACATCGTCCCCGGTCGCGGAAAATACCTCTTCTTCGACGAGATCCAGACCGTCGAGGATTGGGAGATCTCCATATCATCGTTCTTCGAGGCCCACGCGGACGTATACATCACCGGATCCAATTCGCAGATGCTCTCGTCCGAGATCGCCACCCGCCTGTCAGGGAGGGAGATAGAGATCCACGTGCAGCCGCTGACGTTCCTCGAGTATTCCATCTTCCGCAAGGGGATCGCCGAAGATGTCCTGTTCAACGAATACATCCGCTACGGGGGTCTCCCCGCCGTGGCGATGATAATGGACACCCCCGCCCGCGCCATAGTCCCGGAGGTCATAGCCGGCGTGTACAACACAGTGTACGTAAAGGACGTCGAAAACCGCCACAAGCTGCGCGGTTCCGCCAGACTGCAGAATCTCCTGAGGTACGTCATGAGGAATATCGGCGACCGCACATCGCCCCGCAAGACCTCCGACTATCTGAAGTCGAAGAAGATAGAGATCAGCCACGTGGCCGTCGAGGATTATCTGGGATATCTGGCGGAGGCGTTCCTGATCTACCGTTCCGAACGCATCGACTCCAAGACCAAGGAGTATCTGAGCACCTCGGACAAGTTCTACGCGACGGACCTGGGGATAAGATCGTACATCGTCCCGTTCCGCACGGAGGACCTGGACGGCATCCTGGAGAATCTGGTGTACTGCGAACTGAGATATCGCTGCGCGGAGGTGGCCGTGTGCGCCGTGGGCGACAAGGAGATAGATTTCGTCTCGGATCCGAAAAGCAACCCCTCGTACTACCAGGTGTGCATGAGCCTGGCCAATCCGGAGACCCTCGAACGCGAGATCAGGCCGCTCCGCGAGATAGGCGACAATTATCCGAAGACGATCATCACCCTCGACCGGTACATCACGGATGATATCGACGGGATACGGATCATCAGCATCCGCGATTGGCTCATGGGAAGATGAGATCCGGGATTCAGACCTTCCTGCGTCTGCCGGCCTTGCTCCACATGACGAAGACACATTAGCCGGATAGAACGCACGGCGTCGGGACGAAGCCCGGCCGAAAATGCGCTGACCCTCGTATCGGTCTCGTCCGAACACCGCTTTGACGGACTTCTGCCTGATTCCCAGACCGACCTTCACAGCGCCTTCGGAATCCGGATCCTCGCCGTATCTCTTCCTGTCGATCTGCGCCAGGGCCTTTTCGGCCAGCGAGGTCAGGTCCATGTCCGGATCGTTCGTGGTCTTCACTTCGATGATGACCGCGGGGTGGCTTCCGTTCCTTTCGAAGAAGATATCCGTGAATCCGTAGCCTTTGGGAATCTCCGAACGGGCGGACAGGTTGGGAGTCATCAGGTATGCCATGATGACGTCACGGTATCTGTTGTGTCTGGAGACCGGATCCAGACGCGACCAGCCGACATCCAGACAAAGCCCCGAGAGCATGGATTCGAGATATTCCTCCAATGTCGCCGGATCCTTCTCGTATATGCAGTTCATGACGTTCGCGGCCCTCTCCTCGATTTCGGTCGCTCTGTCCACAAGTTTCTTGAACGCCGCGGAGACCTCTTTGTTCACCATGCTCACTCTGCATAGTGGCAGGCCGTCTTCTTGGGATTTTGTGCTTATCGCTTTCAGGTACCCCGACATCGCCAGATAGGAGTAGACGACCGAAGGTTTCACAACAGGGGAGAGGACGTCTGAATACGAGATGCGCGTGTCCAGAGCGGTCTCGAACGAGGAACCCTCCGACTCGTATAATCCGATCAGAGCAGACAGCGACTCCGAGCTCATATTGGCCACGAGCTCCTCCGACATCCCGCCCCCGGTCATGTTATTCCAGTATGCGATCGGTTTGCAGCCGTTGCCGAGGTACATCATGACGCTGTACGGATTGTATACATCGGCATCGCCGAAGCGGTATCCGTCGTACCACTCTCTGATTTCGGAGATCTTCTCCGGAGGGTTCCCCGTTTCCTCGAGAAGGCGGACTATCTCCTCCTCCGTGAATCCGAAGTATTCGTCGCCCTCGGTCTCGAGTATGCTGCACACCTTGGCGTTGTTGAAGCTGCTCAGCATGCTGGTCTTGGCGAGGGGCATGATACCCGTGACGACAGCGAACTCATAGTCCGTGTTGAACTTGAAGGTCTGCTCCATGAACGGCCTCAGGAATCTCACGACATCGTCGAAGACCGCCCCGGAGTGGGTGTTCTGCATGCAGTGGTCGTATTCATCCATCAGGATCAGCACGTTCTTGCGATGGATCCTCTTCAGTATGCCACAGAGAATACTGATTGATTGCCTCTTCTCGGCCTCGTTCAGGGATGAATCCACGCATTTCTGCAGAAACCTTTTCTCATACTCGGTGAATGAATCGGAATCGGTGCCGTCGAGGACTTCTTTTGCGGCCTTCTCGATCATGAGGTCGAGGCTCTGACGGAACAATTCGATAGACTCGCCCGATATGTCCCCGAAGTTCAGCCTCACGACAGGATATGCGTGCTTATACGGAGTACAGCGCTCGCACCCGGATACGACGAGACCTTCGAAGATATCCTCCTCGTCCGAGTATCTGATGTTGAAGAAATGGTCGATCATTGAAAGGTTGATGGTCTTCCCGAAACGCCTGGGGCGAGTGAAGAGGAGAGTCTGACCCTTCGTACCGCAGAGGTCGCAGATGAGTCCGGTCTTATCGACGAAATAGAAGCCTCCTGTGACCAGGGCCTTGAAATCGGACACCCCCTCAGGGTACTTCATCTGCTTCATGCGGACTGGATAAACGTCAAGCTATATAGCAATTCATAAAGACGTACCGGAGGTTGTTCAAGCTCGAGTCGAACGGCTCGATCCCC
>CAVIUM010000026.1:0-23171 GCA_963645865.1 Lachnospiraceae bacterium | reverse complement strand
ATCCCGGGATCGATGTCGCATATCCATTCTGCGAGCACGATGGCCTTCGGCCTCGAGTTCCCGCTACGAACCTCCTGGCAGTAGACGTACTGACGGTTGAGATTGGACTCCTCCGGACAATCGGGATCCGCAAGAACAAAGCGACGGACACCGGCGGATGCCAAGGCCGTCGCGACACTGGTACCGAGGCCTCCGCATCCGATCAGTCCTACGCAGGAGTCTCCGATCTTCGCCTGTCCATCGTCTCCGAACACCCGCAATTGCCGCTCGTATCTCCCCATATCCCTCGCCTACGGTCCCGTATATCCTCGCACGGATAATGTGCTCGGCCATGATGATAGGATAATTCATACTTTTCCCATAGGAATATTCATTAATGAATTCGCGAATCAACCCTTGGAAAGATGAATTGGAATCGATAGATATGGCAGGACTTCCGAAGTTCTTCCCTACGATTGGGATGGCAGACAGCACTGTAAATGAACTCCTTGAGGAGATGACGGCGGGATGACGGACGGATACGATGATCGGATCGGGAGGCTGAAGGATTGCCTCCTCGAGATGGGGAGCTGTGTTATTTGCTACTCCGGTGGCTTGGACAGCACCGCCCTTATGGACATCGCGCACAGGACCCTCGGCGATGATGCCGTGGCCGTCATGGTCGACGTTCCCATGATGGCGGACAGGCAGCGCGATGCCGCCATCGCGGTAGCCGAGAGCATTGGGTGCCGGCTGGTCCGCACGACCGCCGATATCGCGGAGCTGGACGGGATCCTCGCCAACCGTCATGACAGATGCTACATCTGCAAGACCGTCATGTACCGCAAGGTCCGGGAAATCGCTGATGAGCTTGGGATCCAGCACGTGATCAACGGCGAGATAGTGGATGATTTGAGCGAGGACCGTCCCGGGATGGTCGCGGGGAAGGAAGCGAAAATCATCACACCCCTGATTGATGCCGGGATCCGTCGCGAGGATGTCGTCAGATACCTAGACGGGATGAATCTGCCCCTGAAACTGGTCAAGGACACCTGCATGCTGATGCGGTATCCGGAGGGCACTCCTGTAACGATCGATAACCTCAGGACCGTGGAAGAGTTGGAGGCGATCGTGAGGGACCGCCTTGGGCTCCGTCAGCTAAGGGTCAGACGCACGAAGGATGGATACTCGATCCAGACGTCGTCCGAAGAGCGGGACATTCTGCTTAAAGGATTCGAAGGGGTCCGCAGAAAGCTCGAACCCTATGGATTCGAAATAACTCTCAACCCGTCGCCTTACGACCGCTGATCTCAGCACCTCTAACTCTGACTACCTTCTGACGACGAACTCTTTTCGTATTCTCCATGGAATTCTATCTACCCCGCTTGCGCGGGGACCACGTGGATGTTCAGAACGGGAAGGTGGATTGCGAGGGATCACCCCTGCTCACGCGGGGACCACACGAAATCGGCTTCCCCTTCCGCGGAGACGTAGGGATCACCCCTGCTCACGCGGGGACCACGGGAACGTTTCCAAAACGAGATCGCAGCAAGAGGGATCACCCCCGCTCACGCGGGGACCACAACGCCGCCTGGCCCGGGATGGATGCACAGCCGGGATCACCCCCGCTCACGCGGGGACCACGGCGCAATAACAGGCCCGCTGTTGTTTCCCGCAGGATCACCCCCGCTCACGCGGGGACCACGGCGGAGGGGACACCGACCGCCTTCTCAGGCCGGGATCACCCCCGCTCATGCGGGGACCACACCGTAGGGTCGCGGGGATGCTGCTTGCAGGAGGAATCACCCCCGCTCATGCGGGGACCACCAATCATGGGTGTCTTTTGGTTAAACACTTGCGGGATCACCCCCGCTCACGCGGGGACCACCGTCGGGACACTAGAGCGCGGACCGCATCGAGGGGATCACCCCCGCTCACGCGGGGACCACCTCATGGTCGAGAACCTCCACCTCTATCCCATGGAATCACTCCCGCTCACGCGGGGACCACACCCTCGCGTTGTTATCCAGCCCCGCATATCCGGGATCACCCCCGCTCACGCGGGGACCACGACGGAACCGAAATAGGGGACCAGCCCTCTACAGGATCACCCCCGCTCACGCGGGGACCACTGCGTCGTCACGGGGTAGATGAAGGCGTTGCCGGGATCACCCCCGCTCACGCGGGGACCACATTGATGAGGTAAATTTCAGGCGAGCACCGATGGGATCACCCCCGCTCACGCGGGGACCACGCTCTTGCCGATATTCGCGACCCCGCTGGTGAGGGGATCACCCCCGCTCACGCGGGGACCACAGATGTCTTCAGCTTGCCATTCCACACAATGTGGGATCACCCCCGCTCACGCGGGGACCACTCCGACATCCCCTCCTGTGCGCCGAGGACGGCGGGATCACCCCCGCTCACGCGGGGACCACTTCCACACGGATTCTCCGACTCCCTTGAGGCCGGGATCACCCCCGCTCACGCGGGGACCACGATTGATTGACCCCGCATGGGACACGGTGACCGGGATCACCCCCGCTCACGCGGGGACCACCGGGAACGACTTTTTAGACCCCGCCTTACCATAGGATCACCCCCGCTCACGCGGGGACCACGACCTGGTCCTGACGGTCATCCCCAAGTCGGCGGGATCACCCCCGCTCACGCGGGGACCACACCTCGTAAGGTGTCCAAGGGATAGGCCACTTGGGATCACCCCCGCTCACGCGGGGACCACGATACCACAGATGTTTCTTCGATGGATGATGAGGGATCACCCCCGCTCACGCGGGGACCACGCCTTCTGACCGTTGCCGACCATCAACCAGCACGGATCACCCCCGCTCACGCGGGGACCACGACGTATATCCGGTGACCTGGCCGGAAACCTTGGGATCACCCCCGCTCACGCGGGGACCACTGGTGGTCTTGAGCTTCTTGATGGACGACTGCAGGATCACCCCCGCTCACGCGGGGACCACCTGTTGGCGCATGCGGGCGGGTTGCTGACGTCGGGATCACCCCCGCTCACGCGGGGACCACACAGATTTTCCCAGATTCTCCTCTCATTGGGAGGGATCACCCCCGCTCACGCGGGGACCACAATATAAAAGGGTTGGATATTCCAGACCTAGTAGGATCACCCCCGCTCACGCGGGGACCACGCGGCTGCGGCCGGACTGATCTATGTGTTCGCGGGATCACCCCCGCTCACGCGGGGACCACCCGGAGTTGCTTATCTGACGGCCAGCCAGATCGGGATCACCCCCGCTCACGCGGGGACCACGTACAGCTTGACGCCGTTCACGTGTCCAATACGGGATCACCCCCGCTCACGCGGGGACCACCTAGATGCGACCACGCTTATCCTTCTGATTGTGGGATCACCCCCGCTCACGCGGGGACCACGACAAAATCATCGATTTTCAAGCGATTTCTACGGGATCACCCCCGCTCACGCGGGGACCACATCGCCTTATCGTTCAGGAGGAGCACGGGACCGGGATCACCCCCGCTCACGCGGGGACCACCCGGACGCGGTGAAGAACACATCGGACTGCTGGGGATCACCCCCGCTCACGCGGGGACCACTGACAGGTGACATAGCCCCATGCCGGGACGACGGGATCACCCCCGCTCACGCGGGGACCACTCCTAGGATACCCATGTGCGAATCATGCCCCCGGGATCACCCCCGCTCACGCGGGGACCACTGCCTTAAGAGTGTTGGCGTAATTCAATACGGAGGATCACCCCCGCTCACGCGGGGACCACTGGCAGTACAATAAAGCTATAGAGGCCGATATGGGATCACCCCCGCTCACGCGGGGACCACACTAAAACAGTCAGAGGAGCCAGAGAGCCGTATTTTTAGCTTCCGTCGATTCGGAAACGGACGTTTTCAATCAGTTTCTATATGAAAATATAAATCGTTTCAACAATCGTTTTCCTTCATCATGAGCGTGATTCCGTCGAAATCCACAGGCTTGAGACCGCTGTTATGAACCTCGATCTCGAAATGCTGCTCGTTCCTGGCGGTCGATATGATGACGGCACGACCTCCTTCGGATGAACGCACGATACGATCCCATAACATCTCCTTCACGCGAGCCGTGACGCGCCCCACATAAACTCCCGTATCGACCTCGAGAAGCCACTTCGTCAGATCCCCGCGCAAGGAAGGAGGGCAGGACGAGATCACAACGGTCACCATCATTGGTCCTCATCCTCCCCGTACAGCATCCCACCAGGGGATGTGGATCCTCCATCATCCCACAATCTGAGATTATCGGATAGATCGTCTTCATCCGGACCCGCATCCCCCAAGATTAAATGCCTGATATCGTGGGCGCACCTCTCGAGAATGTGTCCGGAATACATCGCGTCGCGGACGGCCTTCCTGGTGGTCGACCCGATGTTACCGGATTTTCCGGAGGCTACCTTGAATGCGACGGGGATCGTTATCTCCGTCTTGTAAAGATCCGCGATGTCGTAAACAAACGAACGCTCATGCCCGGTATGGACGAATCCCAACCCGGGTGAGCATCCCATCGATACTATCACGCTATGAACGGCCCCGTAGAGACATGAGTTCGCGGCGGACAACGCCTGATTGACTGCATCACCGCTGGAATAGTCGGTCGGATCGTAGCAGCGACCGTTCCACTCCACACCCGTTTCCTTCGACCATTTGCGGTAGACGGACCTTATCCTGGACCCCTCCCTCCCGCGGAGTTGCTGCATCGTCAGATGCGACACATCCTCTCCAGGGAAACGCATGGAGTACATCTCACGGGCGACGGCCAAGCGGGCGCGTGTGTTGGAAACCGCTCTCGCCTGCGCCTCCAGGAGGGTCGAGGAGTGGGTCAGGGACCTCCCGTGGGCATAGTACCTGACCCCCTTCTCCCCGACCCACACCACGCTCGCTCCCGAATCTCCGAGGAGCTCCATGGCCCTGTGCGTGACCGTCGTACCCGGACCCAGCATGAGCACCCCTATGGATGCCGAGGGGATGGATACCGTTCCGCGTTTATCGACGGAGATTATGGCGCTGTCCTCCCTGCTGACCTTGCAGTACTCCAGATAGATGAAGGACATGCGCTCGCCGATGCGCGGAAGCTCCTGCAACTCCGGTTTCTCAGCGCCGGACAGAGTCATGCGCGCATCGTCGTCAGGAGTCCGCAGCCGTATGCCTTGGCCCTGCCGATACCCTCCGTCATAGCCTTCCTGACGAGATCCTGATCGGTGACCTTCAGCACGCCTTCGAACGTGACGACACTCAACGTTACGGTCTTGCCCCCGCGCTGGAACCGCTTCATCTCGCGCTGGACTATCTCCGCACCCAGCTTCCCATCCTCCGATTGGATCGAGAAACCGCACTTCTCGGCCCTGTCCGCTAGCCATTTGAGCTGCTGCTCCGCGGTGACATGCGGGTAGACCTTACCGCGGGAACCTTCCTTCTCCATGACCGAATGGGTCGGATTCGCCCTGAGCCGGAACCTCCATACGCTTCCTTCGATCATCTCGTCGAGATGGTGGCCGTACTCCACCGTGTCCCAGGTCTGACCCGTGGCGGGTCTCCCGTACTGCTCGACGATGTGCGTGAAGTCTGGCCTGCGCTTCGACTGGACCAGGAGATACAGTGCGTTGCCGACACGGTCGACGCGCCAGAGGACGCGGTCCTCCGCATCCCCGTCGAACGCCTGGAACGAGGCCATGACCGACGCATGCATCACCTGCGGCGAACCGAGCGCCCTCATCGTGTCCCTGCGATACTCGTTGAGTTCTACACGGGATAGATACATCGCAGACCCTCCAATCCTTCGAAGGCATCGTGCTCGGTGGCACGCTCGGAACAGCCCGCATCCCTCCGCGGGACGACCCCGGATTCGACCTTCCGGAATCCGTGCTTCCTCCTGTTCTGAGAGAAGGATATCGGGACATCGCGCACCAGATATCCTCCTTCGGAACCGTCCCCGTCCATGGTCAGCTCCAATTCGGCATCCCCCTCATGCCTGCGCTTGTACCAATCGGAAGCCAACCAGGGTTCGTCGGTCAACGCTTCGCGGAGAGGCTTGTCCCTCATCCCCAATGAGACACGGCCGGACACGGGACATGAACGCCTCCCCATGAACAGCGGATAGTACGGATGGGTCACCGCCTCATCGATCTGATGCAACAGGGATTCGTCCCCTTCCAGACCTACCAGGAAGACCGCATCCTCGAGATAGTATCTGTTCGTGATGTACGCCCTCTTCGTATCGGTCGGATGATGAGCGGTGTGGTAATCGCGCAGCATCGTCCCCTCCTGGTCCGTCCTGACACCGAATCTCAATGCCGAGATGTCATCGACGGACTCGTCACGGGAGCGCCCCATGGCGGCGGCGACCATCCCGATGATTCCGCTCTTGCTCGGCTGAGCCCCTGTGGCACGCGTATCGACCTTGCTGTCCGTACCCCACGCCTGCATGGGCCCGGCAAGCCTCAGCAGCAGTGTGGTCATGGGATCAAAGCTCCTCCAGGATCCTACCCTTCAGCTCCCCGAGGGCCGTTCCGAGATCGGACGAGGGGCCCAGGTCCTCCAGTCCGTTCCCGATCTGCCAGGATGCCAGCGGGGCCTCGATGAAGTCCTTGCGGTACTCCATCTCGCAGGACACCAGCGCCTTGACCGATCCCTCGTTGAATCCTCCGCCGTTGCGGTTCGGCTGAACGGGGGATTCGAACGCGGGAGCCAAATTGACGGGCTGATCCCCGCGTACGGCGATGAAGACCGCATAAGGGATGGAACGGTTGGCGAACGTGTTCTGCTTCCCAGTCGGCATGGAGAGGATGAAAGCACGGACGAATTCCTCTACGGCCATCGCCGTCGCCTCGGCATCCGCCAGCTGTCCGGCAAGATCGTGGACGGCCACCGTCGCGTATCTGTAGAGGGTGGACGAATTGAACTCCACGGTACCGATCATCCCGGCACCCGCGTTATCCTCGGGCGAGCGCTCGTCGACCGCCGTGAAGTAGTCATATTCGTTCTCGACCATGTGCGTCGAGATTGCATGAGCGACCTGTGCGGATGCGTCAGCATTCAGGAGAGGGTTATCTGCGACCATGCGACCGAAGAGCGCGATATCGATCCCGAACCCCTTGTTCAGAGCCTCCTCGACCGTCTTCTTGTCGTATCCTCCCTGGATCGCCAGCTCCGCCAGGTTCATGGCCTGCTTGGTGCCCATGAAGAACAACGCCTGAGCTTCAGGAACGGCCGTCTCCCCCTTCTTGGCCTTCGACTTGGTCTTGACTCCGGCCTTCTCCAGCACGTCGACGGCCTTCGAAAGCGCATCCTCCTCCGAGATCGTCTGATCCTTGGCCCTGATGCAATCTGCGACCATCTGAACGATCTTCATGGTGCGTACGGACAGCATCGACTCGTCCACCCTTCCGCGGAAGTACTCCCTCGTGGCCCTCTTCCAGCTCTGTGAGGAGACCCTGGCGCGTCTGACGCCTCCGTACATGCACGTCTTGGGGCTTCCGGTGTCGTCGCGGTTCGCGCAGTTGGGTGGCATCGTCTGGATCACGTTGATGTCAACATACAGTCTCTTGTCCATTCTATCACTCCTCTTCTTCCTTGTTTATCCTGTAGAAATCCTTACCCCAGCGGAGAATGATCTTCCTCCTTCCGTCTGGGAATTGAAAATTGTATAGGTCTCTGGCGAACTGCGGGTAATCCAATCCGATGTTCTTATCCGAAGCCTTCATCAGCTGGATCAGCCCCCTGGCATGATGGGCCAGCTCCGTCATCTCGGACGATGTGATGACCGCGTTGAAACGTCTGATCAACGCTTTGTCCTCCTCGTCCCCCTCCTTCCTCCTCAACCTGCCAGCGGCCGAACCGAACGATTCCCCGCGACAGTTCACATCCTGGCTACTGCCTTGCTGATGGAGCGCGTAGAGCGTCAACGCCGTGAACACGGCCGCCTCCGCTTCGGTCTCTCTGGACCCGTCGCGCGACGAATCCGTCAATTCGTCCGGGAGATCGGGAATCACGAGACCCCAAACATCCGGGGCATCCGCCAGACTCTTGCCCACGCCTCTGCGCAGCTTGGCCATTGAGGCCGCATATGCGGGATTGTCGGGATTCAGACGCCCGATCGCCCTCGCCGTGCATTCTGATACCATGCTTGCCTTACTCATTGTCCGCACCTCTGTGTGTCTCCTTGTACAACCCTCCCGAAAATTTCCTGAAGGCCGTGAATGCAGACTTGCCGTCCTTTCCGGTGAGTGCCCTCTCTCCGGCCTCCTCGAGGATGATCCTTGCCTGCGTGCGCATTATTCCGTAGACCTTCTCGGACCACTCGTTGACCTTGTCGTCCAGATCGTCCGCGGCGGGGTCTATGCTCCTGAGCCATTGCCTGAACGGCCCGTCTATCTCGCGGTATGCGCGGACCTTGGCCCTGTCCGAAGCAGCGCGTTTGGATATGTCGTCGCATCCGCAGATCTCGGAGACCTCTCCGGCATATCTCCACAGCAACGACATGCTACGGTCCGTCGAACCGACCGCGTCCGCGATCCTTATATTCCATTCCTCGTTAAAATCTGCTAAAAGACTCCCGCTAAACGTTATGGAATCTTGCATGAAATGAGTTATCGACCCTTTGTTAGAGTCGTATTGTACTCCGACGATGGACACAGTGACAGCTTGCAGATCGATCGATCCGCGATCGTCAAGTTCTCTAATCCACCATATCACACCAGGCAATTTGTTCCTACCTGAATCCATATTCTTGAGCATTATCGATTGATAATCTCTCCATAAAAATCTTGATGGAACATGCTTACGCGGAACGAAATTACCCTTCTTGTCTTGACACCAGACTGTCATCTGCTCTATGAAGGCATTCTCTACTTCGACCAGATCTCCGCCGTTCCGATAGCACATCGTCACCTTCTGCTCCGACCTCCTGAGAGCGATCCTCCTCGATTGGAGAGTGAGCATCTCAACCGGACTTTCAGGCATCGGTATTGGTGTACGCTCTTCCACTTTGCAAGATTCATGTTCCCACGTAGGGACTCCTATCGGAAATGGCTCATAATCTTCCGATGTCAAAACCAGATTCAAAAGGAGGGTTCTAAAGAGATTGCCGCCCCCTACGATGATCGGGGCAATCGATCCCATCCACCCCGAACTACAGCTGTGATTCTCCGCTTTCTTCGTACTGGGTTTAAAGGATACATCATCGAAAGCGTTCATATTGATGAGCCACCGAACGGCCTCTGCGAACTCCATCTGCTCCTTTTCGACTCCGGATATCGGTGAAAAGATGCGCGGCTTGTTGTCGCTCTGCGACACTTCCCCGTTATACTTGGCCATTCTACACCATCCTCTGTCCCCTTCTGTCGGCACTTGGTCCAGAGGTATCTGATAGAACGGCCTCGTCGGATGGAACAGATAGAACCTGTCGCGATAGGATTCGAGATATGCGGATATCGTATCCGCATCGAATCTCCCCTTCTTCCACAGGGCGTCCCATCTCGCGAAGGCCTCGTCCTCTGTGGCCATGACCGCCTCACTGCCGTTCTCATCGTGATTCTGATATACGGCATACAAAACGGCCAACAGGAGCCTGAGCACCGCTGCATCCTGGGTCGGGATCTCCCCTGCCAGTCTCTTCAGCTCGTGGGCCTCCTCGAATACCTCCTTGAGACTGTATGCGCCCATCCTGCCGTCCTCATCGACGGCCAGGATCCATTTCTCATCCAACAGATTGTACTCCATCTCGGTCATCCGACATCAACCCCCTCTCGCAATCGTATCTGAACTTCATACCCATCAAACCGAACCTCCCCTCCTCATCGATCACCTGTATCAATTCCCCAGATAGCCATTCCGAATCCTCCCAGACCTTCGGTACCGTTCCTTTGCAGGACGCTCTGACCGCATCGATCAGTTTATCCACCCCGTATCTCGCGATCAGCCTGTGCGGGAGCGCTATCCTGCAGTCCGACAGCCGGCGGGCGACCCTCGGTTCCGGTACATGTTCGACATCCAGTGCCCCACCCTCCTCATCGCCGAGGATATGGAACGACCCATCCTCTCTCCTGCGGACGAGTATGACCTCCACGGAACCGTCGGTGTCGCGGACCGTCGCCTCGGCATACAGGTCTTGTGAGTCAGAACGCTCATTGTCTAGCCATCCAACCAGACTCTTAGCTTTCTCAGGAAGACAGATCTGATACACCTTGGCCTTCCTCTCCTTTTTGGCCATCATGTCATCCTTCTCCTTCTTCGCGGACGCGTACGCTTCCTTCAGATCCTCGGGAACATCCACCCCGTCTTCCGAATAGGCGGAACGAACCAGAACGGGGACGTCCTGCGGGATGCTGACCGAATCCCCCAGCAGGATGCGGGAATTCATCAGCTGATATCTCCCGTAAACGCTCTCCGTCCCCTTGTCGAATCCCTCCTCTCCGGAATCTATGACGCAACATATCGGGGATTCCAATCCCGCCGGGCGTCTGTTGTTCGAATGCCTGTGAAGACGTCCCATGCGTTGCAACAGCAGATCAATGGGGCAGATCTCCGAGAACATCACGTCGAAATCGATATCCAGGGACTGTTCGAGAACCTGCGTCCCGATGACGATCACACGTCCGTCGCCACCATCATCCTTCCTCTTCATCGTCTCGATGAGCTTCTTCTCGCGTTCGGAACGATCCGATGCCGTATAGGCGGAATGGAGGATCACGACCTCGTCCCCCGGATATGCCACCTTCATCGATTCGTAGAGACTTTGGGCATGTCCGACGGTGTTCACGATTATCCCCGCATACCCTCCGCCGGACAGTCTTCTGCCGACCTCCGGGACGACGTCCTCCATCTTCAGACGAACGATAGAGACCGTGCGCCCACGGCCCGAAGCATCCGACGTCCCTCTGATCACCCCATCCTCGGTGACGCACGTGACCATCGGATAACCTTCCTCCGCGCTCCCGGGATCGAGACGACGTCCCGCGTATGCGCTCATCATCTCCTCTCTGCGCTTGGGAGGCAGGGTGGCGGACATGACCACCACGGGAACCCTGAGCGCTCCGAGCCAGCTCAGCGCCTTGGACAGATAGCTGCCCATGTATTCGTCGTAAGCATGGCACTCGTCTATGATCACCACTTTCTCGGCGAGACCCAGATGTCTGAGGAACAGATGCTTCCTCTTCAATCCGGCCATCAGGACCTGATCGACGGTCCCTACGACGATATCGGACAGCATGCCCGTCTTGCCGTGGAACCATTGGTGCACCACGAGGTTCCCTTCATTGTCATGGTCATCGACATCCCACCCTGCCCGCGGAATGGAGGCGTATTCATCGTTGAAAGCCGACTTCCCGTGTGCCAAGGATATGGAGCGGACTCCTTCCCCCGAGCACTTTTCCGCCCATGCCTTCACTCTTACGAAGACACCGTTGGCGGTAGCCTGCGTGGGAAGACCGAAGAATAGACCGTTCTGACCGAATTTGGATGCGAGCATCTCGGCTATGGCGAGCGCGGCCTCTGTCTTCCCTTCGCCCATCGGCGCCTCTACCACCACGAGGCCGGGGGCCTTCATCTTGGCCACGGTATCCATGGCCATCTGCTGGAAGGTGCGAGGTCCGAAACCGAAGGCCTCCTCGAAAGACATCTCCGAACCGTATACAAGACCCGTATGGTGGGGGAAATTGATCCTCGCGCACCCATCGTCCGAACGTGAGATCGGATCTCCGATCTCGAGTTCATCATAACCTATCAACGGGAAGAACTGCTCGTTGCTGGCGAGCCAGTCTGCGATTATCACGATACCCGTCAGAACGTCCTGGACATTGACCGGCAATCTGAGTCCTTCGATTCCTGTAGGATCCAAGCCTGAGATCTCGAATGCGTAGTTCAAGAGACTGTTCTGAGCATCCACCCATGCCTGATCCTTGAATCCCGTGTTGTTGGAATAAGCCGACATGCGCGCAGGCCTGATGTCGTCCTTTGACGGAGGAGCACCGTGGTGACCTCCCGCGATGACTGCCACGGATCTGTCCAGACCATTGCGCTCCATGATCGCCATTGAGACCGTGGCATGAGGGACCTTGCTTGGATCGACCCCATTCTTGAAGGAGAAACCGTTGTCCTTGATCCGTTCTAAAATCGGCGCCACTTGATCCGATGCCTTGATCTGGAACCCGGGTGAAGCTTTACCGAGGTCGTGCGATGCTGCAAGGAATCTGACGAAACTCAACGGATCCGCCGATGACCCCGAATCTCTCAGCGACTCGTCGATCAATCTCTTGGTCGATTCCGAGATCCACCTGTCCCACAGGTAGGATGCCACCGTCGCCGAATCCCTCATGTGCACCGCCAGTGGCAACCATTTCCCTTCCTGGGCTGAGAGCTTGGCCCACAGATACGATGCGTTCGATTCCATGCATACACCCTGCGCGAAGGACATGCCGTCCAGCGCCACAAGGATAAGGAATCTGTGATACTTAAAGATAAAACACGAATTGTTATATATTATATTAAACGAGATTTTTTTAACAACACAAAGGTAGTACACTCAGTGTCAACGATGATTCTTTTGTCATATTAACACCAGAGTGTGGAAGAGACGTTTCAACGGCTTTCATAACACTCACGTACGAACAAGATAACAAGATGCTGAACGAAGAAAGGGGCCGAAGCCCCTGTTTTTCTCAAAGGACCTTCGAAAGGAAGTCCTTGAGGCGCGGATTCTGCGGGTTCCCGAAGATGTCCTCGGGCTTGCCCTGCTCGGCGATCACACCGCCGTCCAGGAAGATCACGCGGTCGGAGATCTCCCTGGCGAAACCCATCTCGTGGGTGACGACCAGCATGGTCATACCGGACTCCGCCAGGTCCTTGATGATGTTCAGGACCTCCCCCACCATCTCCGGGTCCAGAGCGGACGTGGGCTCGTCGAAGAGCATCACATCGGGATTCATCGCCAGCGCCCTGGCGATGGCCACGCGCTGCTGCTGACCGCCGGACAGCCTGGACGGGTACTGGTCCGCCTTGTCCGGGAGTCCGATCCTCTTGAGCAGCTCGTCCGCCTTGGCGGACGCCTCCTCCTCGGTCATGAGGCCGAGCAGGACGGGGGTCAGCATGATGTTCTCCTTCACGGTCTTGTTCGGGAAGAGGTTGAAACTCTGGAACACCATCCCGATCTTCCTGCGCAGGAGATCCACCTCGGTGGAGGGCTTGGGCCTCAGCACCGACACGATCCTCGCCCCGATGCCCTCGGGCTTGTCCTCGATCCCGGCGATCTCCTTCCCCTCGAACACGATGGAACCGCCCGTGGGCGTCTCCAGCAGGTTGACCGAGCGGAGGAGGGTCGACTTCCCGCATCCGGAGGGACCGATGATCGAGATGACCTCCCCTCTATGGACCTCCAGGTCTATCCCCCTCAGGACCTCGTTGTCCCCGAACGCCTTGCGCAGTCCGGAGATCTCAATCAGCACTTCGTCAGTAGGCATTGTTGAGCCTCCTCTCCAACCTCTTAATCAGATATGTCAGCACGAGGACTATCGCCAGATAGATGATCGCGACGACCAGCAGCGGGAGCAGCGCATCGTAGGTCTGTCCCCTGATGATGTCTCCCGCACGGGTCAGGTCCATGACTCCGATGTAACCGGCGACGGACGTCTCCTTCAGCAAGGAGATCCCCTCGTTACCGAGAGCGGGCAGGATGTTCCTGAGCGCCTGGGGCATGATGACGGTCTTCATGGACTGCCCGTTGTTCATACCGAGGCTCCTGCATGCCTCCATCTGGCCCTTCGGGACCGAGTTGATACCCGACCTGAATACCTCGGCGACATACGCACCTGAATTCAGACCGAACGCCGCCCCGGCTATCAATATCTGATTCAGATTGACCGATGCGAACACCACGTAATAGATGATCAACAACTGGACCATCACAGGCGTTCCGCGTATCACGGTGATGTAGAACCTGCAGATCTTGTCGCAGATGTAGAACCGACCCGTCTGGTCGTGGGTGCTCCTGATCATGGCCACGAGGGCTCCGATCACGAGACCGATCACCAGCGCGATGAGGGTGATCATTATCGTGTTCTTCAGACCCTTGAAGATGTAGGAGTAGCGGTCGTTGTCGATGAAGTCCTTCTTGAACCTGTCCCAGAATCCGCTTCCACCATCGCTGCTGGAACCTCCTCCGTCCTGGTCGTAGTAGGACGGGATCTCGGACTCGCCGAGATGGTCGCCGTAGTATGCGATGATCTTGTCGATCGTGCCGTCCTCCGTCAGCTTCGCCAGGGCGGAGTTGAACGCATCCCTCAGCTCGGTGTTGCCCTTGGCGAATACGAACCCGTAGTACTCGGCCTCGGAGTTCAGCACGTCGAGGATCTTGAGGTTGGACTGCGTCTTCACCTGGGACAGTGCGACCTCGTAGTCGACGATCTCCGCGTCGACCTTCCTGTTCTGCACATCCATCATCGCCTGGATGTACGATTTCTGGTAGCTGATGTTGTCGATCGTGGTCAGGGTCTCGGCCATCGCCGCGCCGGTGGTGCCGGTCTGGGCGGAGAGCCTCTTGTCCCAGAGGTCGTCCAGGGTGCTGATCGACGAATCCTTCAGGACGACCGCGACCTGCTTGTTGACCGCGTACGGATCGGAGAAGTTGACCTGGTCCTTCCTCTCATCGCTGATCGTGAATCCGGAGGCGCCGACGTCGCATTTGCCCTGCTGCACGGAGAGGATGATGGAATCGAAGTCGTTCTGCCTGAAGACGACGTTGTATCCGAGGTCCTTGCATATGGCGCGGACGACGTCCATGTCGATACCGGTGAACTCGGTGCCGTAGGTGGTGTCGTAGGGAGGGAAATCCGGACTGGTCTCGACGACAATGGTCTTCCTGTCGTCGCCGTAGAGCGGGGGCGTCTCGACGCTGCACCCGTTCTCCACATAGTAGTCTATGATCTTCTGGACGGTGCCGTCGTCGATGAGCTTCTTCAGGGCCGTGTTGAACGTCTCGTAGAGGCCGCTGTCCTTGGAGAAGATGAACCCGTAGTACTCGGTCTCGGCATCGGTCAGGATGTCGCGGATCTCGAGCTCGGGATGGGCGGCCACCTGGGACTGGGCGACCATGTCGTCGACGATCTCC
Organism: Lachnospiraceae bacterium; assembly: GCA_963645865.1. Taxonomy (GTDB): domain Archaea; phylum Thermoplasmatota; class Thermoplasmata; order Methanomassiliicoccales; family Methanomethylophilaceae; genus Methanoprimaticola. The sequence continues at coordinate 8,043 of CAVIUM010000026.1, read as the reverse complement.
GCGTCGGCCTTGCCGTTGAGGACATCCAGCACCACATCGGCGTACGCCTTCTGGTAGACGATGTCGCTGCTGACCGTCTCGGCGTAGTCGGCACCGGTGGTGCCGGTCTGGACGGTGAGCTTCTTCCCCTTGATGTCCTCGAGGGAATCGATCGTCGAGTCCTTCAGGACCACGGCCACCTGCTTGACGGTGGCGTACGACTCGCTGAAGTTGACCTGCAGCTTCCTCTCCTCGCTGATCGTGAATCCCGAGGCGCCCATGTCGCATTTCTTCTGCTGCACGGACATGAGGATCGAGTCGAAGGCGTTCTGCCTGAACTCGACATTGTATCCGATCTCTTTGCAAACGGCACGGATCACATCCATGTCGATTCCGGCGAACTCGTCGCCGTAGTAGTAATCGAACGGTGCGAAATCGGGACTGGTCTCTACGACTATCGTCTCCCCTTTCTTATCGTTCAGATTGACCACGACGAGGGCCGCACATGCCACGATGATGATCGCCATCACCGCGGCCAGTAGCTTTCTATTCATGTTATCAACCGAAGCTGAACAATAGGCTCTAGGTCACGTAATAAAAGAATGTGAACAAGCTCGGTCGCTTTCGGACCTTATGTTCCAAATAAGACTTTAAGCGCGTTCAAAAATTCGAGAAATTACATTGGAGGGTGCAGCCAGTCCATTATCGTACTGGCTGGCATCCATGGGGTGCTTAAATACAAATCCGCAATTCAACCCCATTTTGCTTAAATACAAATGTGCAATCCTACCCCATTTTGCTTAAATACAGAAATGCAACACAGATGCGCTGGCTGTAAATTCAGAGATCCCTGAACGGGACCAGATCGCAGCATCCGCATTCCAGGCACATCGTCACGCTCGTCAGGGACGTCATCCCGTGGGCCTGCATGACCTCCTTCTGCATCCTCGCGACCGCCATGGCCCTCTCCGGCGTCACCGGGACGGGCTCGCCTATCGCCGCGGTCAGATTCCCGCGGTTGAACTTGTTGACGCGGAGCGCCCTGAATCCCGGGATCACGCCCATGGAGCACAGCATCTCCGCCGCATCGCGGAGATCCCCGTCGGTCTCCCCCAGGCCGTAAATGATGTTCGATATCACGCGGCCCCTGCCGAACACCCTCACGGCCTCCTCCAGAAGGCCCATGATGCCATCGTAATCCAAATCGGGGCACACCTTCGCGAAGATGTCCCTCCTGGGGGTCTCCAGGTTCAGCTTGATCTCGTCCGCCCCGGCCTCCTTTATCCTGCGGATGTGCTCCGGCGAGGAGACGTACGGCTCCACCCCGATCGGCATGTCCGGATACGCGGAGCGCACGTGCGAAACCACATCTACGAGCCTGTCCACCGTGCCGTCGATGCTCCCGACCACCCCGCTGGTGAACGAGACCGCCTTGACATCGTGCTCCGACACGGACTCGGCGAGCATGTCCATGATCTTCTCCGTGGACAGATGCTTGTCCTCGCTCATGTCCAGCAGAGGGGACGAGCAGTAGGCGCAGTGGTAGATGCACCTGGGATCCAGGTTGAAGAACGCCTGCTCGGGGCAATGGCGGACCACCGGCTGCAGCTCCACCTCGTCCAGGAACGGCTCCCCTCCGTGCGTCAGGGACAGCTTCCCGTCGTCCGATACACGGAGCTCGAACTCCCCCGAATCGTAGGATATGGACTTCTTGACGCGGAAGCGTCCGAAGGATATGGCCACGGAGCCGAATCCCGCCCCCGGCCCTGCGGTGGAATGCGAGACCCTGCAGGGCACCTCGTACCCCTCGGGCAGGCGCACGCCCCCTCCCAGCGAGAGGAGGGCCTTCTTCTCCAGCATCCCGTCCATCTGACTCGCCTCGGCGGACCTTCTGTATCGATGCGACGCAGCGGTCGATCATATCGTCGAAGTCCATCCTCTGCTGGAACTCGGCGACCTTCTCCGGCTTGGCCTCCGTGACCGGACGGATGGGCACCGCGGCGCATCCGGAGGTCTTGATGATCGAGATGTCGAAGGTCCCGATGCGCTGGGCGATGTCGATGATCTCCAGCTTGTCCAATCCGATCAGCGGACGGACCACCGGGAATCCCAGGTCCTTCTGCTCCGCACGGATGTTCATCAGCGTCTGCGAGGCCACCTGGCCGAGGGAATCGCCCATGATGATCCCGGACGCCCCGATGCTCTGCGCGAACCTCTTCGCCACGTTGTGCATGGTCCTCTTGCAGAGGACGCACTGGTAGTTCGTGTCGGCCTTGTCGGCGATGATCCTCTGGTTGGTGCCGTGGTCGGCCACGTACACGGGGAACTCCCTCCCGGTGTACCTCTCCAGCTGCTCGGAGATCTTCACGACCTTCTCGAGGTCCTTCGGATCCCCGTACTCGCCGTTGCTCATGTGCAGCATCACCACATCCGCGCCCGCTTCGGACATCAGATAGGATGCGACTGGGGAGTCAATGCCCCCGGAAATCAAAGATACCAGCTTCATGCGCTCGTCTCCTCAGTATATCTATCTTCGAAAGTTTCTCCAACGCCGCCTCCAGCGTGGAATCGTTCTTGGCGAAATGCAGACGGATCAGATTGTTCACGTCCCCCTTGAAGAAGCTCGACCCCGGGACCGCTCCGACCCCGACCCTCCTGGCCAGGTCCTCGCAGAACTCCAGGTCGCACCCGTATCCGTAGTCGGATACGTCGACCAGCACGTAGTAGGCCCCCTGGGGGACGTTGTGCGGTATGCCGATATCGTCCAGTCCCTTCAGGAACAGCGCCCGCTTGGACGTGTACTCCGCCTTCAGATCGTCGTAGTAGGAGTCGCCGAACTCCAGCGCGGTGACGAGGGCCTCCTGCAGGGGGGCCGCGGCCCCGACGGTCAGGAAATCGTGGACCTTCCTCGCGACGTCGATGATCTCCGGCGTGGAGATTATGTATCCGACGCGCCAGCCTGTGACCGAGTAGGTCTTGGACAGGGACGAGCAGGATATCGTGCGCTCCCTCATGCCCGGAAGCGTCGCGAAATACGTGTGGACGTTCGGGTCGTAGACGATGTGCTCGTACACCTCGTCGGTTATCACGTACGTGTCGTGCTCCTCCGCGAGCTTCGCGATGAACATCAGCTCGTCGCGGGTGAACACCTTGCCGCAGGGGTTAGACGGGTTGCAGAGGATAAGCGCCTTCGGATTCCGGGCGAAGGCGGCCTCCAGCTCCTCCTCGTCGAAGGAATAATCCGGATGGTGCAGCTCGACGTAGATCGGCTCCGCGCCGGACAGGATTGCGTCGGCCCCGTAGTTCTCGTAGAACGGGGAGAACACGACGACCTCGTCCCCGGGATCGACCACGGACATCATCGCGACCATCATGGCCTCGGTGCTCCCGCATGTCACGAGGACCTCCGTCTCCGGATCGATGTCCATGCCCATGAAACGGGTCTGCTTCCTGGCCAGGGCCTCCCTGAAATTGGGCGCGCCCCATGTCACGGCGTACTGGTGAGGACCCTCGCGGGCGACCTCCGCCAGGCGTTCGGTGAGCTCCGCCGGGGGATCGAAGTCCGGGAATCCCTGGGACAGGTTGATCGCCCCGCACTCGTTGGAGATGCGCGTCATGCGCCTGATCACGGAGTCGGTGAACCCCGATGTCCTAACAGAAAGACCGCGCATGGGATCGCCTGCTGCTGACCGCGCGGATGCGCTGGACGTCGTCTTCGAAATCGCCGCGGGGCATCTTCCCGATCTCCTCATTCCAGTAATTGCCGTCGGACATGGGTGGTCACTGTAATTCCTACTTTTCCTATAAGGAATGGTAGTGATGACCCCTATTTATGCATTGGCGGTGTCCCCACGCCGATATTGCATCGACTCTCCCCGAAGGACACGGATTGCCGGATTTGCCCGTGCCATAAAGCCTTCCGGAAGACCGGTCCCCGAATCGATTTCCACATTTCCCCCAGGGAAATTATTTAATCCGAACCGATGATGCGCAGGCGTGCATATCTCCACGAGGACCCGCTTCGCGATACAGATGATGGTCGACATGACCGTCTACGAATCCGACGGGAACGTCAAGATCAAGGACATGGCGAGACGCCAGAACATCTCCGTGAAGTACATGGAGCAGATCGTCACCACCCTCAGCAAGGCCGGCTACGTCAAAGGCGAGAGGGGGCCCCAGGGCGGATACCGTCTGGGCGTCAAGGCCGACGAGATCACCGCCGGGGAGATCGTGCGCCTCATGGAGGGGACCGACGACAAGGACGCCTCCGGCGGTGAGGCCGAGTGCCCCTGGATCTCCCAATGCGTGGAGATGGGGCTCTGGAGCAAGGTCAACGCCGCGATCGACGAGATCCTCGACGGGACCACCATCATGGACCTCGTCGACCTGGCCCGCAAGGAGGGATTGCTGGACCGCATGGATGCACCCGAGTACTACATCTGACAACAGTTGGAAAACATTAAATCGTACTCCGCTATCCACCATGCATGATTCAGTGGAGCATCGCTGTCGTCGAGATAGTCGTTATAATAGCCGTCCTCCTGCTGCTGTACTTCCCGGGATTCAAGCTGGATCCGGACGGGAACGCCCGCCTGTACCCCCTCGCCGTCCGCGAGAGGTACTACCAGACCCATGAACGCCCCGCCGAGGAGTCCGGGAAGAGGAAAGCCGTCGGGAGGGTCGCGGCGATCGTCGTCGTATCGGCGATCACCGCGGCGTTCGCCTTCGCCTCCGGCTCCCGGGGATTCGCGGAGGGCTTCGTCTTCGGTCTGACCGTTTTCCTGGCGGTCCTCGTCTGGAACGACATCGTGTTCGGATGCCTCATCTTCCCCCGCGCGAGGTCGATACGCCTTCCCGGAACGGAGGACATGGATGCGGAGTACTCCGACAGGAGCTGCCACCTCAGGCACTTCGCTCATCCCGGGATCCTCAACGCCGTCCTGATCGGCCTGGTCACCGGCGCGATCCTGTTCCTGGTCGGGTGATGTTCTAATCGGATGAGCGCCATCGGCAGGGACGATGGCGTTCGTCAATCACCCGAGGATCGCGTTCGAGGCGGTCGAGGAGAGGGGATACCAGACCCGCATGGTGGAGCAGTGCGTCAGAGCGAACACGCTCCTCATCCTCCCGACCGGCCTCGGCAAGACGATAATCGCGGTGAGGATCGCCGCCGAATTCCTGGATGCCGGGAAGGTCCTCCTGATGGCGCCCACCAAGCCGCTGGTGGAGCAGCACTTCTCCGAGTTCGAGAGGCTCCTGACCGACGCGAACGTTTCGATGCTCAACGGCCTGATGAAGGACACCAAGCGCGCCGGCATCATCGAATCCGGCGATGTCATCATCTCCACCCCGCAGACCATCTCCAACGACCTGGAGGCGGGGAGGTACGACCTGTCCGGGTTCTCCCTGATCATCTACGACGAGGCCCACCGCGGACGCGGGGACTACGCGTACACCGACGTGGCGAGGCACGTCAGGAAGGGCGCCAGGAGCGTCGGGATGACCGCCTCCCCCGGGAGCAGCATCGACAGGATCGAGGAGGTCTGCCTGAACCTCAATCTCAAGCGCATCGACATGCGCACCGAGAACGACCCCGACGTGTCCCCGTTCGTGCATGACACGTACATCAACAGGATCGAGGTCTCGCTCCCTTCGGACATAAGGGACATCTCCGCCCTGCTGAAGGTGATGCTCGACCACTACTACTCCGAGCTGTGCGGCCTCGGGCTGGCCTCCAAGAGGATCATGCCGTCCAAGGGATACCTGCTGAGCATAGGCGATTCCCTGCAGAGGAGGCTCTCCGACGGCGGGAAGAGCAGCATCGTGTTCCGCGGGCTCAGCGTCAACAAGACCTGCATCCAGCTCCTGGAGGCGATCAACAAGGTCGAATCCGAAGGGACCACCGTCCTCAGGAGGTACCTCGAGAGGCTCGAGGCGGAGGCCGCGCAGGAGAAGGGAGGGAAGGCCGCGCAGGCCATAGTCCGCAGGGACGAGTACGCCGCGGTGAAGAGGATCCTCGAGAAGACGGATGTGGAGCACCCGAAGGTCTCCAGGGTGATGTCGCTGGTCAGTCAGAAGCTGCAGTCCGACCCGGAATCAAAGGTCCTTGTCTTCGCCCAGTTCAGGGACACGTGCGAGATGCTGGCGGAGAAACTTTCCGGGATCCCGGAGGCCAGGGTCAGCATGCTCATCGGACAGTCCAAGGGCGGTCTGAAGCAGAAGGAGCAGGTCTCGCTGCTGGACGGATTCAGGAGCGGGGCGTCCAACGTGCTCGTGTCCACCTCCGTCGGCGAGGAGGGATTGGATGTGTCCAACACGGACGCGGTCGTGTTCTACGAACCCGTGCCGTCGGAGATCAGGACGATCCAGCGCCGCGGGAGGACCGGGAGGAAGAGCGACGGCGACGTCTACATGCTCATAGCCAAGGACACCGTCGACGAAGCGTTCGAAAGGTCCAGCATCCGCAAGGAGCAGAGCATGAGGGAGAACCTCGAGAGGCTCAGCGAGCGCCTCAGCAGGGGCATGACCCTGGGCGACGGCGGGCAGAAGAGGCTCGACGGGTACCGATGCACCCGTCTTTCTGCGGAGAATGCGCTGGAACGAGCGGGGATGAGCGCATTTCGTTGTGATAACTCCTATATTCTAAGACTTAGATAGAACTTTGCACAAACGGAACCCATTGCGATTAGTTTATATTATGATGGTGATAAACACCCTCTTCGGTTACGTATCGCAGTAACCGGGAGAAACACATGAGAAAGAGAAGAAGGAGACATGCGGAAACCGAATCAAGGCCCGCAAACGTTATCAACGACTCCGATGATGCGAACGCAAGAGGTCATCGAAATGGCAACCCAATCATTCTACGAGGACTTGGTCATCGACACGCCCGAGAAGGCGGCTGCCATCGAGAGGATGTGCGCAAACCCGGAGAAGTACACATACCACTGCACCGGCAAGCTCAACTTCAGGTGGGCCACCAGAGAGGAAATGGATCAGCTCATGGCTCCGTACATCAGGAAGAGGGATGACTTTGGAGACGATAACGACAACGCCGAGCATGATACCGCTGTCCGAATTGATTCGGATCTATGGCGAATCTGCCGTCAAGGATCTGATTCGGGATTATGTGTCCGCACATGATGTGGAGAATCCCGAGGTATCGACCTATCTCCGCGAGAATGCCATTCCGATGGAAAAGAGGGATCTCTCTAGGACATACATCAGCCTCACGGAGAATCGGATAATCATGGGATTCGTGACACTCGGTATCAAGTGCATGACGGTCCCCGACAACAATCTCCTGAGCAACAGCACACAGAGGCGCATGAACATCGAGTTTGAGACGCATGTCTCCCAGGCATTCCTGCTCGGACAGCTGTCCCGCTCCGAAGCATCTGCTCCGGGCCAGGGCAGAGAGTTCATGGCATTCGCTTTGGAAATGTTGGGTGAGGCCAAGAGGATCGTCGGATGCAGAGTGGTACGTCTGGACTGCAAGGATGATCTCACCGAGTACTACGAAAGCATGGGGTTCAACCTTGTCGGGAAGAACGAGGACAAAGGCCTGAATCAGATGATCAGGTTCATCGAGTGACCAGGGATCCGAACATCGATCGACACTACACGAACATCATCGGCGTTCAGAGGCATGGACCATGCAGAGTCCATGCCTGAAACTTCTTATCAAGGCTGTGTCCCCGTTCGATATGCCCAGAGATGTGGTCATCAAATCAGTGCGAAATCGGAATCAATATCCGTAAACATTATCAAATACGCCGACTATGTGAACGCAAGAGGCCATCCAAATGGCAACCCAATCATTCTACGAGGACTTGGTCATCGACACGCCCGAGAAGGCGGCTGCCATCGAGAGGATGTGCGCAAACCCGGAGAAGTACACGTACCACTGTCAGGGTATCGATCGCTACCAATGGGCGGACGAGGAATTCCTGCAGAGGCTCAAGGAAAAGTACTATGGGCGGAGGGGTGGCACCGAAGGTAGCGGCGACGATACCGACCTGACCGTCTGACCCACAAAAGAATCTGAAGGGCCGGGACTCG
>CAVIUM010000025.1:0-23958 GCA_963645865.1 Lachnospiraceae bacterium | reverse complement strand
GCTAGCTTGGTATACTTGTGGCTTTGGGAGCCATTGACCCCGGTTCAAATCCGGGCAGACCCACCAATCTCCGATCAATGGGCGGGGATGTCCATCGCCTTCTCGTACTGCGGACCGTAATGCTCCTCGAGGAATCCCTTCAGATCCTCGCTGGGGCGGCCCTCGCAGGCGTCTATGGCGCATTTCAGCATCATCGCGACGGTGACACCCTTCTTGGTGAGATAATAGCGCGTGACCAGCTTGCGCTCCCTGACGTTGCGGTCCTCCATCAGGCCGGCGTCCGACATCTTCACGCACAGCCTGCGGACGGTGTCGAAGTTCTTGGTCACGCTGTATTGGAGATCGCTCATCAGGCACCCCTCGTTGTTCAACACGAATAGCAGCAGGGGTATCGCATGCTTCTCCGTGAGGATGCTCTCGCCATCTTCCATGCAAATACGAACGCACATCCTAACTTCAAACTTCTTAACAAAAATGTACGTATGTACAGTACGTTAAACCTGCACTATATACGATTCGCGTCGCAATCATCCAAGGATGCCCATCCGAACAGGGGATCGCCCTCGCGACCGATGTGTGGAATCCTCCCTCACCGATGCATACAGCCTGTAACCTCCGGCGAGGTTGGTGCATTCGAACCCCTCCTGCTCGAGGATCCTCGCCGCGATGTACGACCTCAGACCGCTATGACAGAATATGCACACCGGCCGGTTCTTCGGGATTTCGGGGATCCTCGGCCTCAGCTCGTCCAAGGGGATGTTGATGGCGCCCTCGATCGGATACTCCGCGTGCTCCCTCTCCGTGCGGACGTCCAGGACGGTGGTGCCGGGATCAGAGATGATCGGATCGAACTCGTCCCAATGCGTCTGTCCGACCAATCCGGAGATGACGTTCGACGCCACGAATCCGGCGTAATTCACCGGGTCCCTGGCCGACGAGTACGGCGGCGCGTAGGACAGCTCCAGCTCCGCCAGGTCCTCCACGGTCATCCCCGCTCTGATCGCCGTCGCGATGACGTCTATGCGCTTGTCGACCCCGTCGTAGCCGACGATCTGCGCCCCGAGCACCGCGCCCGTGATCGGATCGAACATCGTCTTCACGGTCATGTGGCGGGCGCCGGGGAAGTACGTCGCATGGGATGCCGAATAGGTGTAGACCTTGTCCATCGGGATGCGTGCCGCCTTCAGCTGCCTCTCGGTCGGTCCGACGGATGCGACGGTCATGTCGAACACGCGGATCACCGACGCCCCGATGGAGCCCCTGTATTCCGAATGCCCGCCCGCGATGTTGTCCGCGGCGATGCGCCCCTGCTTGTTCGCCGGTCCCGCCAGAGCTATGTTGGCCGGAGCGCCGGTGACGAGGTTCTCCACCTGGACCGAATCGCCCACGGCGTAGATCGACGGGTCGGAGGTCCTCATCCCGGGATCGACGACGATGGTGCCCTTCACGCCCATCTCCAGCCCCGCCTCGCGGGCGAGGTCGGAATCCGGAACGACCCCCAGCGCCACCACGGCCATGTCGGCCTCCAGCGTCCTGCCTGATGCCAGACGGACGACGATGCCGTCCTTGGATTCGAAGCCCTCCAGAGCATCGGAGAGGACGAGCCTGACGCCCTTCAGGCGCAGATGGCGGTGGACGTCGGCGGCCATCTCCCTGTCCAGCGTTGGGAGGACGTGGTCGGACCTCTGGACCAGCGTCACGCGGATCCCCTGACGGACGAGGTTCTCGGCCGCTTCCAGACCTATGTACCCTCCTCCGCATACCACCGCCTCCTCCGGCCCGTTCTCCTCGATGAACCGGCGCATATGCAGCGCATCCTCGACCGTGCGCATGGTCATGATGCGGGGATCGTCGATGCCGGGCATGTCCGGGATGAGCGGTCTCGCCCCTGTGGACAGGATGAGGATGTCGTAGGATTCGCGGTACTCCGAGCCATCCGCGGTGCTCCGGACCAGGACCGTCTTCCCGGCCCGGTCGATGGAGACGACCTCGCTGTTGACCCTCGCATCGATGCGGAACCTGTCCGCCAGCGATTGGGGCGTCTGGAGCGTCAGGACCGACCTGTCCCTGATCTCCCCTCCGACGTAGTACGGGAGGCCGCAGTTGGCGTACGAGACGTACGCCGTGCGCTCGAAGACGATGATGTCGACGTCCTCCCTCAATCTCCTCAGCCTGGTGGCCGCGGAGGCCCCTCCGGCGACGCCTCCGACGATGAGTACCTTCATGGTATCCCATCGTTCGTACAGCTTAAAAAGGCGACTTGCCGCAGATCTTGGACCATGCCTCGGCGCATTCGACGGCCTTCGCCCATCCCTCCATGCGGGAGATGCGCTCCTCCTCGGACATCGTGGGCAGGAACTCCCTGTCCAGGGACCAGTTCCCGGCCAATTCCTCGCGGTCGTCCCAGAATCCGACGGTCAATCCGGCCATGTACGCCGCCCCCAATGCGGTGGATTCGATGACCTTCGGCCTCACGACCTTCACGCCCGTTACATCCGCCAGGAACCTGCAGAGGAATCCGTTGGCGCTCGCACCGCCGTCCACGCGGATAGACGGCACGTCCTTGCCGGAATCGGCCCTCATGGCATCCACGACCTCGCAGGCCTGGAACGCGATGGATTCCAGCGCGGCCCTGGCCAGATGGTTCCTGTTGGTCCCCCTGGTCAGACCCATGATCATCCCGCGGGCCCCCTGGTCCCAATGCGGGGCCCCCAATCCCGAGAACGCGGGCACGACGGTGCATCCGCCCGTGTCCGGGACGCTCTCGGCCATGCGCTCGGTCTCCGCGGAGGATTCCACGATCTGGAGCTCGTCCCTCAGCCATTGGACGGCCGCCCCGGCGATGTATATCGAACCTTCAACGGCGTAATCGGTCCTGTCCCCGGAGGTCCAAGCGACCGTCGTCAGGAGGCCGTTGTCGGAATGCAGGGGCTCGGAGCCTATGTTCATCAGAAGGAACCCGCCCGTGCCGAAGGTGACCTTCACGTCCCCCTCCGAGAAGCACTGCTGTCCGAACAGGGCGGCCTGCTGGTCGCCCATCGAAGCGGCGATGGGCGCCTCGATGCCGGCCACTGAGGGGTCGGTCGTACCGAGAATGCACCCGGTCGGACGGGGTTCGGGGAGGATCGATCTCGGGACACCCACCAGGTCCAGCAGCGAATCGTCCCAATCCAGCTCCGAGATGTCGAACAGCATCGTGCGCGATGCGTTGGAATGGTCGGTGACGTGCTCCCTCCCGCCGGTCAGATTCCAGATCAGCCACGAATCGACGGTCCCCGCCATGGCCCTCCCGGATGCTTCGGCCTCCCTGACCGAAGGGACGTTGTCCAGCATCCATCTGAGCTTCGTTCCGGTGAAATACGGGTCGATATGGAGCCCGGTCAGACCGAACACCTCCTCATCATACCCGTCGGCGATCATGGAATCGCAGAAATCGCCCGTCCTGCGGTCCTGCCAGACGATGGCGTTGCAGAGAGGGTTCCCGGTCCAGCGGTCCCACATCACCGCGGTCTCGCGCTGATTGGTCACCGCCACGGCGACGCATTCGGAACGGTCCAGAGGGCACCTGTCCAGGGCCTCGTTCATCGTCTCCCGGCACAGCCTCCAGATCTCCGCGGGATCGTGCTCCACGAGCCCCGGTTCCGGGTAGATCTGCCTGAGGTTCCTCTGCGATACCGCGAGCACCTCGCCCCTGCGGCCGAATAGCATCGTGCGGACGCTGGTGGTCCCCGCGTCTATGGATAGGATGAATCCCATGTTCACCCTGCGTAGACCTGTTCCAATGTCACGAGGATGATGTCCCCGCCCTTCACGGCCATCTTGACCAGTTCGGACGTGAATCCCGCGCCTGAGAACAGCGCGTACGTCTTCTTGGACCCGTCGACCTTCTTGGCGCGGTCCACGAGCTCGTCCAGGTCCTCCCTTCCGAAGGGCTCGCCGTTGAGCCTGCACTTGGCGACCATGACCGAGTCGCGCCCTTTGATGGATATGGAAGCGAGGAAATCGATCACCGTGTCGACGGTGTCGTCCTTCTTCCTGAGCTTCCCTATGAACTTGTACTCGAAATTCTGAGTGACATAATCCATGCAGACGGTCTTGAATCCGCGCTCCATGTACTCCGCGATGTCGTTCTTGGCGGCCTCGTACGCTTTGTCGGGGGACTCGAACTCCACCATGTGGGTGTACTTGTAGACCACCTGATGGTAGAACTTGAGGATGTTGCTGTTGATCGTGTAGACGGCCCTACGGGACATCCCGGAGGAGACCTCCTTCAGGACGAGACCCCTGTGCTCCATGTCCTCGACGATCTTGGAGCAGAACGAGGACGACAGATCCGTCCTGTACGTGATCTCGCGCAGACTCTCCGCCCCGCCCGCCAGCGCGGACAGGATCTTGGTGCTGCTACCGTAGGTCATGGAATCGGAATGCATCATCCCCTCGGCCTCGAGGGAGAACACGGACATGTGGTCGAACATCTCGTCGCGGATGACCTTCTCCGGATCCCTGTCCCCGAACAGGCGATGATATGCCGGCGTGCCCCCGACCATGGCGAAGACCTCGAGCTGCTGGAGAGGCGTGTACTTGGGATGGAACCCCTTGCACTCGAGATAGGTCATGGGCTTGAGCTCCAGCGTGTAGTAGAAACGACCGAAGAGCGAGTTGTCGTCGTCGCACACCACGAGGAGGATCTGGGTGCCTCCCATCTCGCGGCTCATGAAGTTCCGGATGATCGAGCTGACCTCTTCGAAATTGGATGCAAGGTCCATGACGCGGTCTATTATGACGACGACCTTGCGCTTGCCGCATATCTGCCTGATGCGGGGGAACAGGTCGATGAGGTCGGAGATCTTCTCCTTCTTCCCGGAGAACGCGCTGAGGGCGCGGTTTATCTCCTCCAGATTGTCGGAGCGGAGGCCCTGGGTGCCTGTGATGTAGATGTGTTCCTTGTCTTTGGTGAACTCCCGCAGAAGGGCCGTTTTGCCCAAGTGGCGGCGTCCGCACACCGCGCATGACATTGGCACCTTCTCCCAGAGTTCGTTCAGGAAAGCAAGCTCCTTCGAACGTCCGACGCATCCATCCATGCTATACGTATCTGCGACATTAAATAAAAATCCAATGTGCCAGACGTTCGTTTTTCATAGGGTGTCCCGAAGAGTTTCGGAAGCCCCTCCGGCACCATCTCCTCCGAGCCAGTTCGGAACGGGTCGGAGGGTGGAACCAAAATAACTTATATCAGGCTAAGACCTGTAATCGCAACCTTTACAGAATGACAAGGGGCATAGCATGAATGACATCATCACACTGATCATCCTCCCGTTCGCGGTGGCATGCATCCTCCTCGCTCTGAAGAGCGACAGGGCGCGCAGCATCGTGGCAGTTGTCGGCGCGGCGGCGACGATGATCGCATCCGTGGCGATAGCATGGACGTACGCCGGGAACCCCCAGGCGTTCGGGCTGTGCGACGAGCGGATCAATCTGTCGATGTTCGCGATAGAGACGATCCTGAGCCTCGCCATAATCTATTTAGGAATCAAGTACAAGAAATACCCCGCGTCCATCCTGGGCGCGATACAGCTCGTGATCTCGACCACGTTCGTTCTGTTCTTCGAGAACGACGTCGAGGTGGAGAACGGCCTCTACATCGACGACCTGAGCGTGATAATGGTCCTCATAATCGGCATTGTCGGAAGTCTGATCTGCGTATACGCCGTCGGCTACATGCGCGACTACCAGAAGCACGCCGAGGGCAAGGACAGGAGGCCGTGGTTCTTCTTCCTCCTGTTCACGTTCCTGAGCGCCATGTTCGGGATCGTCCTCTCGAACGACATGGCGTGGATGTTCTTCTTCTGGGAGATCACCACCCTCTGCTCGTTCGCCCTCATCGGATTCACGAGGACGGACGAGGCCCGCAACAACTCGTTCCTCCAACTCACATTGAACCTCATCGGGGGCATCGCCTTCGTCCTGGCGCTCATCGTGCTGTCGGACAAGGAAGGGACGCTGTCCCTGGAGAACCTCCTCTCGTCCGGAAGTGACGTGGCCGGATGGCTGCTCCTGTCGGTGATGCTCCTGGCCCTCGCCGGGATGGTCAAATCCGCGCAGATGCCGTTCCACACGTGGCTGCTGGGCGCCATGGTCGCCCCGACCCCCACGTCGGCCCTCCTGCACTCGTCCACGATGGTCAAGGCGGGAGTGTTCATACTGCTGAAGCTGTCCCCGCTGCTCCACGACAACTTCGGAGGATACATGGTCATGGCCGTCGGAGGCCTGACGTTCCTGTTCGCATCGATGGCCGCGATATCGCAGAGCAACGCCAAGCGCGTGCTCGCCTACTCGACCATCGCCAACCTCGGACTGATCGTGGCATGCGCCGGCGTCGGGACGCCGGAGGCCGCCTGGGCCGGGGTCATGCTGATGATCTTCCATGCGGTCACCAAGTCCCTCCTCTTCCTGTGCGTCGGCACGGCGGAGCACCACATCGGCAGCAGGGACATCGAGGACATGGACGGGCTGTTCGAGAGGATGCCCCGCCTCGCCATGATCATGATGGTCGGCATATCCGCCATGTTCCTGGCCCCGTTCGGTATGCTCGTCTCCAAGTGGGCCGCCCTGGTGTCCTTCGTAGACCCGTCCAACCCGATATCCATCCTGCTGATCGGATGCCTGGCGTTCGGGAGCGCGGTCACCGGCCTCTATTGGACCAAGTGGCTCGCCAAATTGTCCTTCGCCGCCAGAGGCGAGGAGAACATCGAGAAGACCGTCTGGCCCCACGAATGGGTGGTGCTCGGCGCCCTCGCCGTCATGGCCATCGGGATCTGCTTCGCATACCCGCTGATGTCCGAGAGCCTGGTCGGACCCTGGACGGAGTACGCGTTCGCCTGCATCCTCGACATGCAGGTGCTCGACTCCACCAACGTCATCCTGCTGCTCATCATGGTATGCGCCCTCATCCTGATCTTCCTGCCCTTCTTCGGAAGGGGGAGGACGGAGAAGGCGTCCGTCTACATGTCCGGGGCCGGGATCGACGACCGCTCCTTCGAGGGGAGCATGGGCGCCCCGGTGTCCGTCACCCTGAGGAACTGGTATCTGGACGGCTGGTTCGGCGAGGACCGCATCCGCGTCGTCGGACGCGTCTGCACCATAATCGCGCTGGTCGCGTGCTTCGCCGCCATACTGCTGGAGGTGATGTGATGGAGACTTGGATCATGATCGCAGCGGCCGCGCTGTTCCTCATACTCGGACCGTTCGTCGGATGCCTCATCGCCGGGATCGACAGGAAGATCGCCGCCAGGATGCAGGGACGCAGGGGACCTCCCCTTCTCCAGCCCTGGTACGACGTGCGCAAGTTCATGGCCAAGGAGGATTCCGCGCCCAACAGGTTCCAGGACTTCTACGTGGCCTGCTACCTGGGATGGGTCGTGTTCACCGGAGTGCTGTTCTTCGGCGGGATGGACCTCCTGCTCGTGCTGTTCACGCTCACGCTGGCGGAGACGTTCCTGATCCTGGCGGCATCGTGCACCGGGTCCCCCTTCGCCCATGTGGGCGCTCAGAGGGAGATCTACGCCGCCATGGCGTACGAGCCCATGCTGCTCCTGGTCGCCATCGGGTTCTTCCTGTTCACCGGAGGGACCGACGGAGGGAGCTTCAGGGTCTCCGACATCGTCGAGTACGGCGATCCGGCCATCGTCCCGATGATCGGGCTGTTCGTCGGATTCGTGTTCATCCTGACGATGAAGCTCAGGAAGTCCCCGTTCGACCTCAGCATGTCGCACCACGCCCATCAGGACATCGTGCGCGGGATCACCACGGAATTCACGGGACGCACCTACGCCATGGTGGAGGTCTCCCACTGGTACGAGTGCGTGATGCTCCTCGGCATGGTGGCGCTGTTCTTCATGGACGGCACCTGGCTGGGGGTCGCCGCGGGTATCGTGGTGGCCATCCTGGTCTACCTGCTGGAGATCTGGATCGACAACGGGTTCGCCCGCATGAAGTGGCAGACCGCCGTCAAGAGCGGCTGGGCGGTCGCGCTCATCCTCGGGATGGTCAACATAGCCGTTCTCCTGGTGATAGCATGACGGCCACATCGAAATCCCCCTGGATACTGCACTACGACGGGTCCAGCTGCAACGGCTGCGACATCGAGGTGCTGGCGTGCCTCACGCCCCTGTACGACGCCGAGAGGTTCGGCGTCATCAACACCGGCGACCCGAAGCAGGCCGACATATTCCTGATCACGGGGGCCGTGAACGACCGGAACAAGAAGGTCGTGCAGCAGCTGTACTCCCAGATGCCGGAGCCGAAGGTCGTCGTGGCCGTCGGCATCTGCGCATGCAACGGAGGGGTGTTCAGGGACTGCTACAACATCATCGGCGGG
This sequence comes from Lachnospiraceae bacterium, assembly GCA_963645865.1. Taxonomy (GTDB): domain Archaea; phylum Thermoplasmatota; class Thermoplasmata; order Methanomassiliicoccales; family Methanomethylophilaceae; genus Methanoprimaticola. The sequence continues at coordinate 15,581 of CAVIUM010000025.1, read as the reverse complement.
GTCGACTGCGCCATACCGGTGGACGTCTACGTCCCCGGATGCGCCGCCCGTCCGGAATCGATCATCGACGGCATAGTGAAGGGCGTCGCCGTCCTGGAGGAGAAGCGCGCCCGCGCCCGGGAGGTGAAGGAATGAGTCAGGAACAGGTCTTCCGCGATGTGGACATCGGGTCCGTGAAGGCGGAGGCCGCCAGATTGAAGGATGAGGGATACCGCATGGTGCAGATCTGCGCCATACCGCAGGAGGGGTCCGCGGAGCTGGTCTACAGCTTCGACAAGGACCTGGCGATGGTCAATCTCAAACTGACCGTCCCCAACGGGACGCACGTGGAGAGCATCACGCCGTCGTTCTGGTCCGCGTTCATCTACGAGAACGAGGTCCACGACCTCTTCGGCGTGGATTTCGACGGCATGGTCCTGGATTACAAGGGCAACTTCTTCCGCACCGGTCAGCCGACCCCTTGGAAGAAGGACGCGAAGGGGGGCGAGTGACATGGGCAAGAGAACCATCGTACCCTTCGGCCCCCAGCATCCCGCCCTGCCCGAGCCGGTCCATCTGGACCTGGAGGTGGAGGACGAGACCGTCGTCCGCGCCGTGCCCTCGATCGGATACGTGCACCGCGGGCTGGAGAAGCTCGTGGAGCAGCGCGACTACCAGCAGATGACGTACATCATGGAGAGGGTCTGCGGGATCTGCAGCTTCGGCCACGGCTACGGCTACGCCGGGGCCGTCGAGGGACTGATGAACATCGAGGTGCCCGAGAGGGCCCAGGTGCTCAGGATCGTATTCCACGAGCTGTCGAGGGTCCACAGCCACCTGCTGTGGCTCGGACTCCTGGCCGACGGCATGGGATTCGACAGCCTGTTCATGCACTGCTGGAGGATCAGGGAGCGCATCCTGGACGTGTTCGAATCCGTGACCGGCGGGAGGGTCATTATCTCCTTCTGCAGGATCGGAGGCGTCAGCACCGACATCACCCCCGAGCAGGCCCAGAAGATCATCTCCATCGTCGATGACATCGAGGAGGAGGTCAGGAAGACCGGGCTCGTGTTCATCAAGGACACGTCGGTCCGCAACAGGCTGAAGGGCGTCGGCGTGCTGTCCAAGGAGGATGCCGTAGAGCTCTGCACGGTCGGTCCGACCGCCCGCGGCTCCGGGATCGACAACGACATGCGCAGCCTCGACCCGCTGTACAAGAGCCTGGGATTCTCCCCCGTGCTGTACGACGACGGCGACTGCCTGGCCAGATGCCAGGTGCGCATAGACGAGCTGATGCAGTCCCTGGACATCATCCGCAACGGCCTCAGGAGCCTCCCCGAGGGGGAGTGGCGCGTGCCCGTCAAGGGCAACCCGCCCGCAGGGGAGTACGCGTTCAGGATCGAGCAGCCCCGCGGCGAGGCGTACTACTACGTCAAAGGCAACGGGACGAAGTTCCTGGACCGCGCCAGGGTGAGGACGCCGACGAACATCAACATCCCCGCCATGGTCCGCATGCTCCAGGGATGCGGTCTGCAGGATGTGTCCATGATCATCATAACGATAGACCCGTGCATCAGCTGCACGGAGCGGTGATACCATGGGCGTCATGAAGATGGGCGGCAAGCTGCTGTCCAACATGTTCAGGAAGCCCGCGACCAGGAACTACCCCGCGGAGCCGAGGGAGTATCCCGAAGCGAGCAGGGGAAGCCTGGAGTTCGATCCGTCGGACTGCATCCTGTGCAACATCTGCGGGAAGAAGTGCCCCGCCGGGGCCATCCGCGCCGACAAGGCGGCCAGGACCCTGACGATCGAGAGGATGCAGTGCGTCCAGTGCTCCTACTGCGCGGAATCCTGTCCGAAGCACTGCCTGAAGATGGTCCCCGGATACCCCGAGCCGGGATCCGAGAAGACCGTCGACCAATACACCGTCCCTGTCAAAGAGAAGGAAAAGGAGAAGGACACGGCGCAATGAACCGCCGGGAGGGGGCGGCATGCCCTCTCCCGCAAACCTTTCCATCCATTCTGTTCAATATAGGCTATTCTAAATTATTTTAGTCAAGCCTAAATTATAAATACTGTTTAGGCATTCCTAAACTTAGATGACTGACATAGCGATCGTCTATTGGAGCGGGACCGGGAACACCGAGGCCATGGCACAGCTGGTGGCCGAAGGGGTGAAAGGGACCGGTAAGAGCGCCGACCTCATCCCCGCGGAGCAGTTCGGTGCCGCGGACGTGTCGAAGTACACGAGATTCGCGTTCGGATGCCCTTCCATGGGTGACGAGGTCCTCGAGGAGGAGGTCTTCGAGCCCATGTTCTCCGCCATCGAGGGTTCCCTCGGAGGGAAGACCGTCGGACTCTTCGGATCCTACGGATGGGGCGACGGACAGTGGATGAGGGACTGGGTCGACAGATGCAAGGCGGACGGGGCGGTGGTCGTCGGCGATGTGATCGCCAACGAGTACCCCGGCGACGCCGAATCCGAGGACTGCAAGACCCTCGGCGCCAAGGTCGCATCATGACCCTGGACATACGCAGGTTCGTCGACAGGCTGGGATGCGCCTACGACGATCCGCTGATGATGGATTTCGAATACGGAGAGAAGGAGGAGGTGGATATCAGAAGGATGGTCCGAGGAAGCCGAATCACTCAAGTCACAAGCCCGGCCGGAACCGCGACATAGTATCCTCGGCCGGGTGCCTACCGTTCTCAAACGCTTCGAATCTCACAGCTTTCCCGACAGCCTTCCGTACATCTCCGGACGCCTCTTGTCCAGGAAGTACACGTCGCGCATGGACTCGTAATGGCCGACGCGGATGCGGTCCATCTGCTCCGGATCCAGGTCCGCGGTGACCTCGCATGTCCCCTCGGCCGCCGCCAGACAGAACCCGCGCACATCATAGATGCAGGCGCCCCCTCCGAGCGTCACACCGCGACCGTTGTCCCCCGATGCGTTGCATGCGGCGACGAACAGGGTGTTGTCGTAGGCCCTGGCCGGGAGGAACCTGTCCCACGAGGACTGCCTCCTCTCGCCCCCGAGCCCCGATGCGAACGGCATCAGGATCAGATCCGCACCCTCCAGCGCGTAGGTCCCGGAGATCTCCGGGAAGTGGGCCTCCCAGCACAGCGAGATCCCCACGTTCGCCTTCGAGGTGCGGATCACCGGGAAATCGGAACCTGGCTCCATCACGCCGACCTCCCTCTCCCCCAGATGGGTCTTGGAATACCTGCCGGCGATCCTCCCTCCTTCCGCGATCGCCTGCGTGATGCGATTCTCCGAATCCACGTATCCGAAGCAAACGGCCATCCCGAGCTCGGCGGACAGGTCCGACAGCTCCCCGATAGACATGTCATCATCGCTCAACGCGAAGGACCTGCTGTCGGGCATGGAGTATCCGGTGAGCGACAGCTCCGGGAAGCAAATCAGGTCGACATCGTCGGAGGCGGCCCTCCTGCAGCAATCGACCATCGTGCGGAGGTTCCCCTCGATGTCCCCGACGACCGAACCCATGGAGGCCATACGGAGGCGCATCTCATCCATGGCGGATCCTCCTCGCCGGGTTCCCGACCCACGTCTCCCCCGCGGGGACGTCGTGCGTCACAACTGCACCCGCGCCGATTATGGCCCCATCGCCTATGGTGACGCCCGGGAGAATGGTGGCATTCGCACCTATCCAGACATCGTCACCGATCCTCACGGGCTTCGCCAGGGTCTTGGCGTGCCTGCGCTCCTCCGGAGGGAAGTTGTGCCCCGGGGTGACGATGCAGACCTTCGGGGCGATCATCACGCAGTCGCCGATCCAGATGTCCGCCGAATCGAGGAACACGCAGTCGTAGTTGATCCTGGGCCGCTTCCCCAGATGGATGTTGGTCCCGATGTCGCAATGGAACGAGGGGCATATCGCCGAACCCTCCCCGAGCTCCTGTCCGAACAGCTCCTCGAGGATCGCATCGCGGCCCTCCTTCGGCCCGACGTACGTATTGAACCTGTCGCAGAGCCCCTTGGCGCGCTCCATGAGCTCCACGAGCTGTCCGACGTCGGGATCCAATTCGCTGGTCGGTACACCCGAGCGGGCGCGGTCCATGAAATCCATGACAGCGGGATGGGGAGAGAAGAAAAATGGGTTTCGGGAAGAAGGGGGTCGCCCCCCTGTTTAATGTCCGGCTCACTCGCCGGACTCGACCTTCTTCTTGGCCTCCTCGAACTCCTCGTCGACGGCGGGGGACTCGGCCTTGAAGATGATTCCGATGACGACCAGCACCAGGATGATCACTCCGCCGGCGAGGAACGAGAAGTCCACGCTGTTGGCGAAAGCGGTCATGATGTCCCCGATATGCGTCGGGAACTCCATGATGTGGTTCAGGATACCGGTGTTGATGACCCCTCCGTTGGCCGCCTCGATCTGTTCGAAAACACCGGGGCTGTTAGCCAATTGGGATTGGAGATCCCCGGACAGCCTCGCGTTGATGATCAGCGAGAAGATGGCGGTACCCATGGTGCATCCGATCGACCTGAGCAGGTTGACGGAGGACGTGGTCATTCCGATCTCGGACGGCTTGGAGCTGTTCTGGACCGCGGTCATGACGACGGACATCATGCATCCCAGCCCGAGACCGAGGACGAAGATTCCCAGCAGGTAGCGGGTCATGTAGGTGTCACGGACCGCCTGCGTCATCACCATGGTCGGGTCGACCGCCATGCCGGACAGGTAGTACAGTCCGATGAAGCTCAGTATGGGTCCGATGATCAGCCAGGGCTTGTATCCCGTCTTGTGGAGGAACATTCCGGAGGAGACCGATGTGATCATCATTCCGGCGATCATCGCCAGGGACCATATCCCGGCCTCGAGGGTGTCCAGGCCCATGACGGCGATGACGAACATGTTGGTGTACATCATCGCACCGACCATCCCGATCCCGAAGAGGAACATGAACACGCCGGCCATGATGACCGTCTTGTTCCTGATCAGGTGCGGGGCGAGGATGGGCTCGATGGCCCTCTTCTCGACGAGGACGAACAGCAACAGCAGGACGACCGCGGCGATGATCATGGCCGCGGACTGGGCGCTGACCCACTCGAACTTGGATCCGCCGAACTCGATGAACAGCAGGATATCCGCGAGGAACAGCGTCAGGAGAGCGATCCCCTTGATGTCGATGTGCCTCTCGCTGCTGTCCACGGGCGTCGGGAACTTCTTGATGGTGAGGGCGAACGCGATGATGGCCAGCGGGACGTTGATGTAGAAGCACCAGTGCCAGCTCACGGCCCCCTCGATGTATCCTCCGAGGAGGGGCCCGATACCGCTGCCCACTCCGAAGATGGCTCCGAGCATTCCCTGCATCCTTGCCCTGTCGCTGGGGGAGTACAGGTCGGCGACGGCCGCCATGGCGACGGGGATGAGGATACCTCCTCCGAGTCCCTGGATCGCACGGCATGCGATGAAGAACTCCATGCTCGTGGACATTCCGGCGAGGACGGACCCTCCGACGAACAGCCCCAGACCGATGAGGAACAGGGGCTTCCTCCCGTACAGGTCGGAGAGCTTCCCGGCGATGGGGATCATGATGGTCTCGCACAGCATGTACGCCGTGGCCATCCACGCGTAGAGGTCCAGGCCGCCGAGGTCCTGGGCCACTATGGTCCCGATGGTTCCGACGATCGTACCGTCGAAGCAAGCGGCCAGCATGGCGACGCACAGGCCGATCATGATGGTGTTGCGAACCTTCGGGTCTATGTTTTCATAGGTGATTTGTTCGACTGCTATTCTAATCCCTCCTGGGAATTAGTACGGAACCGTCGAGAGATTGAACCTCTATATGAAGGTTGGGTAAACAACCAACACAGACCCGAAGAAGACGGACAAGGACCTCGGGGGCTTTCGGTCGCCCTCTCCTTATAAATATAGAAATGTCCGGAAGCCCCGGATTCCCAGGACTTCACGGTAGTTTTGTTGTCAACTATTCTTTGTGTCCATGCGCGCTATCATCTCGTCGGCGTGCTCGTCGACCTTCCTCAGCAGCGATATCAGGGTCTGCCTCTCCTCCTCTGAGAGCACCCCGAGCAGCGAGTTCTGTATCAGATCGAACATCATCGTCCCCATGGCCCTGATGTCCCTGCCCGCATCCGTCAGCCTCAGGCTGTGGACCTTGCCCTCGCTCTCGTTGTACACCAGCCCCATGTCCATGAGCTCGCGCACCCCGGTGGAGATGTACGATTTATCGAACGGGAGCTCCTCCGCCAGGTCCTTCTGGGATATCCCGTCGCCGGCCCCGATGTTGTGGATCAGCATCAGGTGGTGCGGCTTGATGCGCGTGTCCTTCAGGTAATTGGAGACGAGCGTGCGGCTGAACATGCCCATCTTCTTCGGGAATACCATCATCAGATCGATCAGCTCGTCGCGTTCGGGGTCAGTTTTCGCGCACATGACGCCCCATCCGAGAGGGCTCCGACGATATGAATCCCGCGCCTTCCGCATCGTGCGCGGGCTCGCAAATAAAGTATATCAAGGACCTAGGAAATCGGCGCCCATCAGGTGTACATCATGAAGCTATACCATGACAATGACGCGGACCTCAAGGTCCTCGACGGAAAGAAAGTCGCCGTTCTCGGATACGGTGCGCAGGGAAGGGCCCAGGCCCTCTGTTTCCACGACTCCGGGATCGATGTGACCGTCGGCGTCAGGAAGGACGGCAAGTCCTGGAACAAGGCGAAGGAGGACGGCCTCAAGGTCGCCGAGTTCGCTGACGCGGTCAAAGGAGCCGACGTCGTCATGATCCTGCTGCCCGATGAGATCCAGCCGGACATCTACAAGGAGTTCGTCGCCCCCAACCTCAAGAAGGGAGCCGCCCTCGAGTTCGCCCACGGATTCAACATCACGTACAAGCTCATCGCCCCTCCCGAGGACGTGGACGTCATCATGATGGCCCCCAAGTCCCCCGGAGACAAAGAGAGGGACGAGTTCGTCGCCGGATTCGGCGTCCCCGCTCTGATCTGCGTCTACCAGGACTACACCGGCAACGCCAAGAACGTCGCCCTGGCCCTCGCCAAGGGACTCGGATCCACCCGCGCCGGAGTCTTCGAGACCACCTTCGACAACGAGACCTACACCGACCTCTTCGGAGAGCAGGCCGTCCTGTGCGGAGGAATGACCGCCCTGATCAAGGCGGGATTCGAGACCCTCACCAAGGCCGGGTACCCCCCTGAGATGGCCTACTTCGAGGTCCTCCACGAGACCAAGCTGATCGACGACCTGATCTACGCCGGCGGCTTCGAGCTCATGTGGCACGTCGTCTCCAACACCGCCGAATACGGCGGACTGACCAGGAGGGACAGGGTCATCACCGAGAAGTCCAAGGAGGGCATGCAGTCCATCCTGGACGACATCCACGACGGCACCTTCAAGAACCAGTGGAGGGCCGACTTCGAGAACGGGCTCAAGGGACTCCACGAGATGGAGGACGCCGAGAAGAAGCTCCAGCTCGAGGCCACCGGAAAAGAGATCCGCAAGCTCTTCGAGAGGAAGAACTGAAACTCCAAAGGAGCCGGATGAGCGCATGAGCGGTCTGACCGTCAGGACAAGGAACGGGAGCTTCCCGGCCGAACTCGACGATTCGGACATCTCGAACGCCATCTGGCTCACCCTCCCCCTCGAGCTGACCACGAACATGCTCGGGGGGATGGCCTACTGCGAGTGTCCGATCAAGGCCCTGATGCCCAAGGAGGGCAGGGTCACGGAGCTCGAGACGGGCGACATAGCGTACTGGCCCGGACCGGGTGCGCTGTGCTTCTTCTTCGGTCCGACGCCGCTGAGCGGCGAGGACGGGAAACCAGTTTCCCCCTACCCCGTCATAAAGATCGGGAGATTCGTCGGCGACTGCTCCGGGATGGACGAGGCCGGCGACAGACAGAGGATCGTCCTCGAACCGCCCTTCTGACCTCTTCGCGCATCGCTCCTTCGGAACGAGTGCGCACCTGGCGGATATTGCTATCGATTGCCGTTATTGGATTCCCGCTACTCGAACGAGGACGAGGACGAGGACGAGGACGAGGACGAGGACGAGGACGAGGACGAGGACGACTGAATCTGGAAGACGGATTGTATCGCGACAGACATGAACAACGCAGTCTGCCCGAGTTGGAGATAGCCATTTAACCCAGATATCTGCCGGTGATGCTGTCCGCGTTATCCGCGACATCCCGCACGGTACCGCTGGCGACGATCCTTCCGCCGCTCTCTCCGCCCCCCGGACCCATGTCGATCACGTAGTCGGCGTTGCGGATCACGTCGAGGTCGTGCTCGATGACCACGACGGTCGCCCCGTTATCCAAGAGGGCCTGGAAAACACCCAACAGAACCTGCACATCGAGCGGATGGAGACCGATGGACGGCTCGTCGAACACGAAGACAGAATCAGTCTGCGTCCTGCCGATCTCGCTCGCCAGCTTCAGACGCTGGGCCTCCCCACCGGAGAGGCTCGGAGTCTCCTCGCCCAATGTGAGGTAACCGAGGCCGAGCTGCCTCAAGACCCCCAGCTTCTGAGAGACAGTCTTCATGTCCCTGCAGAACCCGATGGCCGTGTTCACATCCATATCCATCAGCTCGGGCATGGATGCCGTCTCCCCGGCCTTGTTCCGGATCCTGATTTCCCCGGCGGCCCTCGAATAGCGGGACCCGCGGCAATCCGGACACGGGATGTTCACGTCCGGCAGGAACTGGACGTCGAGACTGACGACCCCCGTCCCGTCGCAGCCCGCGCAGCGCAACGAACCCGTGTTGTACGAGAAATCGCCGGCCCCATATCCCCTGTCCTTCGCGTCCGCCGACTTCCCGAACAGCTTCCTCAGCTCGTCATGGACCCCGGCGTAGGTGGCGACGGTGGAACGGACGTTGATCCCGATGGGCGTCGCGTCGATGAGCTTCACATGGCGGATGCCGTCGGCCTCGATCGAACGAATATGAGCCGGCAGCTCGCGCCCATCGATGGACGCCTCCAGCGCCGGCACGAGGCACTCCAGGACCATGGTGGTCTTACCCGATCCGGAAACGCCCGTGACGACGGTGAGCCTCCCCTTGGGGATTTCGACGTCGAGCGGCTTGACTGTGTGGATCAGGGACGTGGACATGCGGATCGTCCCGTTCGCGAACATCTCCTCCTTCGCAGCGCAGGTGCGGGACAGAGTCTCCGCCTTCCCCGAGAGGAACGGTCCGATCCTGGAATCCCGATCCGCCTCTATGGAACCGACCGGCCCCTGGGCTATGACACGGCCGCCGTTGGCCCCAGCCTCCGGCCCCATCTCCACGATCCAATCGGCCTCCTTCAGAATCTGGACGTCGTGGTCGACCAGGATGACCGAGTTCCCGTCGGACACCAGGTCGTCCATCACGCCGATCAGCCCGACGATGTTCGACGGGTGCAGTCCGATCGAGGGCTCGTCCAGGACGTATAGCACGCCCGTCGTCCTGTTGCGGACCGCGCGGGCGAGCTGCATCCTCTGCCTCTCGCCCGTCGACAGCGTGGATGCGGAGCGGTCGAGGGTCAGGTAACCCAGCCCCAGGTCCAGAAGACGCTTCGCGGTGCTCCCGAACGCGTCGCAGATGCTCTCCGCCATCGGGCGCATCTCCTCGGGCATGCTGCCGGGCACTCCCTCCACCCATTCGACCAGATCCGATAGGGTCATCGAACACGCCTCGTCCAACGAGATGCCTCTGAGCTTGGGGGCGCGGGCCGCCTCTGAGAGACGCGTACCATGGCAATCCGGGCAGATGTCCTCTTTCAGGAACCTCTCCACCCGCTTCATGCCCTTCTCGTCCTTGACCTTGGACAGGGCGTTCTCCACCGTGTAGACGGCGTTGTAGTAGGTGAAATCCATCTCGCCGGCGTTGTTAGAGTTCTTCGACTTGTACAGGATGTGCTTCTTGACAGCCGGACCGTGGTAGACGATCTCCTTCTCCTTGTCGGTCAATTCGCGGAACGGCACGTCCGTGCGGACGCCCATCTCGCGGCAGACGTCGGTCATCAGCGACCACATCAGGCTGTTCCACGGAGCCACGGCGCCCTCGTCGATGCTCAGGGACTCGTCGGGGACCAGGGTGGACAGGTCCACGGTACGCACGCTCCCTGTGCCCCCGCACCTCTGGCAGGCGCCCCGGGAGTTGAACGCCAGCTCCTCCGCGGACGGGGCGTAGAAGCGCTCCCCGCAGACCGGGCAGACCAGTTCCCTCTCGGCGGCGACGTCGATCGTCGGCCGGAGATAGTGCCCGTTCGGGCAGCGGTGCTCCGCCAGACGGGAGTACATGAGCCTCAGGCTGTTCAGGAGCTCCGTCCCGGTCCCGAACGTGCTGCGTATCCCCGGGACGCCCGGGCGCTGGTGCAGCGCCAGCGCGGCCGGGACGTACAGGACCTCGTCCACGCATGCTCTGGAAGCCTGCGTCATGCGCCTGCGGGTGTACGTCGAGAGCGCCTCCAGATAGCGGCGGGAGCCCTCTGCGTACAGCACCCCCAGCGCCAGCGACGACTTCCCCGATCCGGATACCCCGGCGATACCGACGATCTTCCCGAGCGGGATATCCACATCGACGTTCCTGAGGTTGTGGACCCTCGCCCCGCGGACCAGCATCCTGTCTATCATCGGTTCCCTGCCAGCTCCGCACCGGAGAACGACATCGTCGGCACGCTGATCACACCGGTCTGCACGACATCCGATCCGATCATCTCGACCGCCTTCACGGCCTCGAGCATGTTGCCCATGAGGAGCGAGTTGTTCACCACACCGACGACCTCCCCGTTCCTGATCAGGTATCCGCACCTGACGTTCAGCCCGAATCTTCCGGACAGCTCGTCGGCCTCCGGGTTCGCGAACCTCTCCACGAGGATCCCGCGGTCGGTCTGCGAGACGATGTCGTCCCTGGAGTACCTGCCGGGCCTGACGGACAGGTTCAGCGGCTTCACGATGGGAGTCCTCTCGAAGGCCCCCTGGGCCTCCACGCTGGACCTCCTCATGCCGTTCCCGGTGCTCTCCCCGCAGAAGGAGTCCCTCAGGAACGACCTCAGGACGCCGTCCTCGATCACGGTGCGCTTCCCCGTAGGGGTGCCCTCGTCGTCGAAAACGCAGGACAGCGGCGCGGGGACCGTCGGGTCGTCGACCATCGTCAGGTCCTTGGAAGCCACCTCCTGTCCGACGGAGTCCTTCCAGACGCTCCTGCCGTACTTCACGTTCTCCCCGTTGACGGCGGAGCCGACGGAGGTCAGGAGCATCTCGCCCAGCTGGCCGGGCGGGAGGATCATCGAGAGGTTCTCGTGGCCCTCAAAGCCCTTGGCGGAGGCGGAATCCCTGGCCTGCCTGGACAGGGACGCGCCTATGTCCTCTATGGGGACATCGAGATGCGTCCCGTGGAACGTCTCCGCCCCCTCGCCGGGGTGCTCTCCCCTGAACATCGATGTGAAATGACCGTACACCAGGGTGCTCCTGTGGGACGCATCGACGCCGTTGGTGTTCATGACCCTCGATACGTTGGTCGAAACGCGGATCTGGGCTCTCGGGATGTCGACGTCGCACGAGTCGATCAGCCTCCTGGCCAGTTCCCTCAGGGCATCCGGCGTGACTTCCTCGACCTTCCTGTCCCACACGTCGGGTGCGGCGATCCCCGCCTTCCCGGGGACGGCGAAGGAGCGCGGTTCCCTGCTCTCAGGGGAGAAGCGCAGGACGTTCTCGGCCATCCTCACGCATTCGGGGACCGAGAGGTCCCCGCCGAGGACCGTCGAGGCCTTCCCCTGACGCCCCCCGTCGGCCATCCTGACCATGATCCCGGACTCGCGCTTGGTCTCGATGTTGCTGATGCGGGTCCCGTCGATGTAGACCGTGTGGATCTCGGACTCGGAAGCGTACGCCTCCGCCTGCCCGTATCCCTCGACGGCCTGCAGGGCCTTCTCCACGTAGTTGTCGATCACTGTCCTCCCCCCACAATCATCCTGGCGCGCATGTACGGACCCCCGGTGGACACGCGGACCCAATCCTCGATCCCCTTGCCGCACATCCCTCCGTCCAGGAGGACCTCCTTGGAGAGGGCGTCCACGGACGACAGGATGTCGACGGACCGTCCGGTCAGCGTGAAGGACTGGAGGGGCTTCACGATCTCGCCGTTCTTGATCAGGAACCCGCGGAGGCACTTGGCTTCGAAGCATCCTCCGACCGGGTCCTCCATGCCGTTCAGCATCTTGTCGCACAGGATCCCGTCCTTCGTGTCGGCGATGAGCTCATCCTTGTCCCATTCGCCGGGTCCGAAGAACGTGTTGGTCATCCTGACCCACACCCTCTTCCCGGCGTTCTCCGCCCTGCCGTTGCCGGTGGGATGGACTCCCAGGCGCGAAGCGGTCTCCAGGCTGTGCATGTAGCCCTTGTACTCCCCATGGTCGATTATCGTGACCTTGGATGAAGGGGTCCCTTCATCGTCGAACGGGATGGACCCGTGGGCTCCGGGGACGGTCCCGTCGTCGTACATCGTTATCAGATCGGATGCGACCTTCCTGCCGACCGCGTCGGTCAGGAACGAGCGCCTCTTGGTGATCTCATCGCCTTCGGAGGCGTGCCCCATGGCCTCGTGGGCCAGCAGGCCGGAGACCATCGGATCCGAGATGACCGTCAGATTGCCGGACGGGGCGCGCTCGGCGGACAGCGTTGCGACGGCCTCCCTGGCCGCGGTCCTGCCGATCTCCTCGAGGTCCGCGTCCTTGACGATCTCGAACCCCCTGGTGCTGTCCGGGCCCTCGTAGTACTGCTCCATCCTCTGGCCGTCGGCCGCGATGGACATCGCCCGGCAGATGGTGCGGACCTCCTCCCAGCTCAGGTCGGAACCCGCCGAATTGACGAGCGCGTTGGTCTTGATCTCCTCCGAGTATGCTCCGGCGCGGTTGATTATGCGGTCGTCCACCGCCTGCGCCCTGTCGAGATCCAGCGCCGCGGAGATCTTCTCGTCCAGGTCGACGGAGTCGGGATGAATCCTGACCTTGGCGCGGTAGTTCCCGGTGACTGCGGACGGCTCCAGGGACATCCCCGGGATGCCGTCGCCCTTGGCGTTCGCGGCCGCCTCCTCCGCTGCGCGCATGACCGCATCGCGGTGGAAGGACGTGACGGTGCCGTATCCCCAGCGCCCTCCGGACCATGCCCTCAGGCATATCCCGCCGGTGCTCCTCTGGACCAGCTGCTTCAGGTCGCCGTTGATGGTGCTCGCCCCGGTGACCCTGGTGGTCTGAGAGCGCGCATCGGCGAATTCAGCCCCGAGCTCCCTCATCCTCTCCACCGCCAGGTGGAGGACATCCTGGGCCTCCTCGGCCTTCAGGGAAACGGATTCCATCATACCACCGTGAACGAGTGGTCGAACGACGTGAGGATCTCGCATCCGTCCTCCGTGATCAGGACGGTGTCCTCGATCCTTATCCCTCCCACGCCGGGGATGTACACGCCGGGCTCGGCGGAGACGATGTTGCCGGCCTTCAGGATGTGATCCGACTTGGGGGAGACGGAGATGTGCTGGTGCACATCCATCCCGATGCCGTGGCCGAAGGAGTGGATGAACTTGCCCTTGAACTCGGAATCGTCTATGACCTTCCTCGCGGCCAGATCCGCATCGCAGGCCTTGGCGCCGTCGCGGTACTCCGCGATCCCGGCCTCCTGCGCCCTGAGGACCACGTCGTACGCCCTCTCCAGGACCTCCGGGGGCTTCCCGAGGAACACGGTGCGGGTCATGTCCGAGCAGTACCTGTCGTACTTGGTGCCGAAATCGAACAGGGCGGTGTCGCCCTTCCTCAGCCTGTAATCGCAGGGCATGTGATGCGGTTGCGATGACCATGCGCCGAACGCGGCGATGGTGTCGAAGGCGTTCCCCGTCCCTCCCAGCTCGCGCATGCGGTTGTCCATCCTGGAGGCGACCTCCCTCTCGGAGACGCCCTCGGACAGCATGTCCGGTATCTCCCCGGCGACCTGCGATGAGATCCTGCAGGCCTTCCTGGTGGCCTCGATCTCCTTGGCGTCCTTGACGGAGACGGTATCCCCGATGGCCTTGGACGCGTTGACTATCTCGATCTCCGCGGTCTTCCTCACATATTCCGCCGCCGCGTACGAGACGCTGTTGACGTTGAATCCGACCTTGGAGCACCCCTTGAGCGCGTCCTTCACGAACTGGTCGCGCTCCTTGCGGTCGTGGTAGACGTGGACGTTCCCCGCTCCCGAGCGGGCGCCCTCCTCCTCGAGGATGCTCACGATCACGTCCAATCCGTTCGGTCCGACTATGGCGAAGCTCCCCTCGAAGGTCCCCGAGGTCTGCTCGGTCACATACCAGAAAGCCGAATCGAGGAAAGGCTCCCCGTCGTTGGCTATGACGACGGCATCCATGCCGTCCGCGTTCTCCAAAAGCCTCTCGGCCCTCGTCTTCTGCATGACCCGACATCATGCATTCCGTAGATAAGGCGTGCCGAACTTCCGTCCGGCACGCCGATGAAAGATGTCCGCCCGGAAGATGGCAGAAGATAGGACAAAACGACGAGAGAAGTCGCTGACCCCGGGACTCCTCCGGGTCCGATCGGCCATCAGGAACGACCTTCTCCGTACCTCTCCATGATAATGGTCGGATCCTTCTCCTCGAAAGCGATCCCGTAGAGGATCGTCTCCCCTTGGAGGCCCCTGTAGTACTTCTTCTCGTGGATCTGCTTCAGTGCCTCCCGGGCCAGCTCGTCCATGGTCAGGTGCTTGTTGCTCTCGTTGCGGCGCTTCAACTCCAGGACGACGTTGTCCCCCGGACCGGACAGGCGCTTCATCCTGATGTCGTAGAACCCGTTCCCGGACTCGTGGTCCGCCCTGATCTCGTACCTGTCGCCTGCGACGGCCATCAGGCCCGCGATGAACGCCTCGTACTGGAACTCGTGCGTCAGGATCCTGATGCTGGTGATCTCCATGAGTTCGATGAGCCTCTTCTCCAATCCCGTGACATCCCCAGATGTCAGGGAATCGATGAAACCGCGCAATGCGCCACAGGTCTCGCTCCCGAACCTCCTCATGATGGCTTCCGCGAAAACCCCGGACATCTCCTTGTTCGGGATCGAAAGTGCGTATCCATCGCCCGATCCGACGGCGTTCAGATAACCGGCGGCCACCATGACGGAGTAGATGACATCCCCCGAGGACCTCAGATCGCAATAGGCCACGCTCCTCTGGATGGGGGACTCGATGACCCCTCCTTCGTACAGGGTCATGAGCTCCCCCCAGGTCTTCCGATCGGATCTGGAGACCAGTTCTCCGATGATGGAATTCCCGCTGGTGCCTGCCCAGTAAGCTTCGGGCTTGCAACCGTTGTCGATGTAGTTGATGATGCTCCAGGGATTGTACACATCCTCTTCGCCGAAGCGGTACCCGTCGTACCATTCCTTGGCCTCGGCGATCTTATCCTCATGACCGTTCTCGCAGAGCAGCCATTCCACTTCGCCCTGCGTGAAGCCAAACATCTCATCGTACTCCCTCGAGAACACATCGACGATCTTCGGGTTGTTCAATCCGGAGAATATGCTCTCCTGGGAGATCTTCATCACTCCCGTGACGACGGCGAACTTCA
>CAVIUM010000024.1:0-24404 GCA_963645865.1 Lachnospiraceae bacterium | reverse complement strand
GCACGACGGTCGAGGGCCCCTTCATGGAGAGGGCCTCCTCGTTGTTTCCGACGTATGCGATCCTGTTCCCTTCGAGCACGACGGCCTCGGCCCAGGGCTGCTTCTTGTTCACAGTGTAGACTTTTCCGTTGTGGAAAATCCTCGTGGCTTCCATCGTATCATCTCACTAATCCTCGCAGGCTCTCAATCCGCGTGAATTGGTCCCCCCAGTCCATGTAACTATACAAAACGATGTATCATGCGTCTTCGAGGCACCCTATAATTCTCGGTCTTTGTACAATCTAGATGTGGTTGGATGGAGCATCCTCGCAGAATGCTAAGAACGAGTGCGGAGATTGGTTGGCGTAAGCATGTCGGACCTCAATTCGCTGCCCGGTCGCATCGTGTCGATCCTCGAGGACAGGCGCGTTTTCATGGCGCTCATGGTCGTAGCGTCCGCTTTAGTCCTCCTATATACCGAGCAGCGCGGGTTGTGGGGGGACATCGACCATTATTACGTCAACGCGGGGGATGTCCTCGACGGCAAGATGCCCTACAGCGAATCCAAATTCGAGTATCCTCCGCTGTCGCTCATCTTCATGCTGATCCCGCGCATCCTCACATGGGACCTCAACTCGTTCCATTACGGTTGCGCGATCCTGACATACGTGTTCATAGTCATCGGCTCGTACTTCCTCCTGAGGATGGCCGACGAACGCATCGGGTGCAGGTGGCAGACCCATCTGATCCTCCTGTGCACCATAATCTTCGGAAGCTACTTCGTCATAGCCAGGAACGACGTGTATCCCACGGTCATGGCGATAATCGCCCTCTGGTTCTACATGGAAAGGAGGTATGCGCCTGCTTTCATCATCATGTCCATGGCGGCGATGACCAAGTTGTATCCGGCGTTGTTCCTGATCCCGATGCTCCTGCCGTTCATCATCAAGAGGGATTGGAGGAACTTCGGTACCGCGTTCATCTGCGTAATCGCCGTCGGCCTTCTGGTCGAGTTGCCTTTTCTTCTGACCGATCCGGGCACCGCGTTCGCGTATCTGACGTATCATTCGGACAGGGGGATCCAGGTGGAGTCCGTCGCGAGCAGCTTCTTCATGGTCTACAACATGATCGTCCCCGGGGACCTGGCCGTGGTCTTCAATTACGGCTCCGACAACATCACCGGGGTGGGGCCCGACACCTTGGCGCCGTACATGAATTCGATCATGTGGGCCGTCCTGGCCGTGTTCTTCCTCGTGATGCTCGTCAGAATCTCGAGGGCGGATATGGACGGGGAGAAGCTATTCGCCGTGGTCGGGGTGATGTGCGTCGCCATGCTGCTGATGTTCATCGCATTCAGCAAGGTCTACTCCGCCCAGTACTACATCTGGATCGTCATGCTGCTGCCGTTCACCCAGCTGGCCTGTCTCAGTGCATCTCACCGGCGCGAGATACTGCTGATACTGATCCCGTTCGCCGTCTTCACCATGGTCAGCTATCGGGCGTACGTGGAGTTGGGACTCATGTATCTGGATTCGACCGCGATAATCATGACCGCGGTCAAGAACGTGTTCCATATCCTGCTCATGTTGGAGGTCCTGCACATGTGCTGGTACGAGACCCGCCCCGCATCTGCAACGGATCATTCGGATGCAGGCCTCCTCGGGGTCGTCAGAGGGCGTTTCCACAGCGCATCCTGAACGTCGGTGATCCAATGGAGGCGGCTCCCCAGACGGCCAACGGCACGCAGAAGAAGGTGCGCAACTCCAACATGGAGATCCTGCGCATAATCTGCATGATCCTGATCGTCGCGTACCATTTCGTGGGGAATACGCAGGGGTTCATAGAGTACCCCCAATATTCCACGTTCAATCTGGTGGCGTACCATACGATCGGACTGTGGGGACAGGCCGCGGTCCTGTGCTTCGTCATGATCACCGGGTACTACACGGTCACGGGTGCCGTGAGGGTCAGCAAGATCCTCCGTCTGGCGATCGAGACGTGGTTCTATTCCATCCTGATCACCGCGCTGATGGTGTATGCGGGGATCCTCGAATACGATTTCGAAGTGGGCCTCCGTACCTTCTTCCCGCTGCTGATGCGCGATTACTGGTTCATCACGGACTACATCATCCTCCTTCTCCTGGCCCCGCTGCTGAACCGTCTGGTCCGCAGCACGACCAAGAAGGAGCTGGGATACCTGATGGGGGTGCTGCTGGTGGTGGCGTATTTCCTTTCGGGCATGAGGGAGTTCGACTACGTCGCGACCCCCGCCGTGCTCGTCGTGTTCTACCTCCTCGCGGCGTATATCCGCCTGTATCCGAACAGGCTGACCGAGAGCAGGAGGATCGCACCCATGGTCCTCCTCGCATGCGTCGTGTTCGGATATCTCCTGATGGATCTGATGAACGGGATCTACCAGGGCACGGCGGAGCCCCTGAAGACCCTGGAGGAGGACCCGGAGCTGTTGAAGTTCTTCGCCGCGAGCGCGATCATCCTCGCGGTCCTGGCCCTGGCGCCCATCAGGAGGAAGAAGGAGGTCCTGGCCCTGGCGCTGGTCGTGCTGATATTCGCATCGATCCTCGTCTACATGCCGTACCGCGGTCTGGACATCAGGGGGTTCGTCGAGGAGCGCTACAGCATACTGATGGGGGTGACGGCGGTCTCCCTCTTCCTGACGTTCAAGAACATGAAGCCCCGGAGCATCAGGGCGGTCAACTGGCTGGCGGGAGGGACCCTGGGGGTGTACCTCATACACAACCACTGGTACCTCCAGCTGCATTACTGGGAGGAGCTGTTCCCCGTCGACATGCTCATGCAGGACTGGTTCCCCGCGAGGGCGCTGGCGATCATAGTGGGGCTGGTGATCCTGTTCCTGTTCGTGGACCGCGTCAGGGAGCTGATCTTCATTCCGTTCGCCAGATTGCGCCCGGTCCGTGCGATCTGCGAGAAGATGGATTCCGAATTCTCGGAGCTGTTCGCCGGTCCGGAGGAACGGAGGGATCCCTGACCGACATCTGGCCGGTCTGGCTCGTCGGTTCGAATTTTAGGCCCGCGTCAATCGTTATATACGCGAACTCCAATGCCACACTTTAGAATTCGAAGCGAATCTACGAAATTCGTAGATTTCGTTGAATCAAGAGGAATCAAGATGGCATACGATGAGAACATCAGCGTTGAGGAGCGCCTGGAGAGGGCCAAGAAGCCCGGCCAGGACGCCATGGTCCTGCACAAGTTCTACAAGGGGAAGATCGAGACCGCTCCGAAGGCCTGCGTCAGGTCCTTCGACGACTTCGCCATCTGGTACTCCCCCGGAGTCGCCGAGCCCTGCAAGGACATCGCCCAGAACCCCGACATGGTCTACGAGCACACCTGCAAGTGGAACACCGTCGCCGTCGTCTCCGACGGAACCCGCGTCCTGGGTCTCGGGGACATCGGACCCGAGGCCGCCATGCCCGTCATGGAAGGCAAGGCCATGCTGTTCAAGTACCTCGGAGGCGTGGACTGCGTCCCGATCTGCCTGGACACCAAGGACCCCGACAAGATCATCGAGACCGTGAGGCTCCTGGCCCCGTCCTTCGGAGGAATCAACCTCGAGGACATCTCGAACCCCAAGTGCTTCGACATCCTGGACGAGCTCAGGAGGGACTGCAAGATCCCTGTCTGGCACGACGACCAGCAGGGGACCGCCACCGTCGAGGTCGCCGGAGCCATCAACGCCATGAAGCTCGTCGGCAAGAAGCTCGAGGACGCCCAGATCACCGTCATCGGAGCCGGAGCGGCATCCATCGCCATCGCAAGGCTGCTTCTCGCCACCGGGTTCAGCCCCAAGAACATGTGCATGTGCGATTCCAAGGGCATCCTGAACCTCGAGAGGGACGATGTCAAGGCCGGATTCCGCCAGAAGTGGGAGATCTGCGAGAAGACCAACGGGGCGGGCAAGACCGGAGGCATCAAGGAGGCCATGGAGGGAGCCGACATCGTCATCGCGGCATCCAAGCCCGGGCCCGGCACCATCCCCAAGGAGTACGTCAAGTCCATGGCGGACGATCCGGTCATCTTCGCCACCGCCAACCCCATACCGGAGATCTGGCCCTGGGAGGCCAAGGAGATGGGATGCAAGGTCTTCGCCACCGGCAGGTCCGACTTCCCCAACCAGGTCAACAACTCCATGGGATTCCCCGCCATCTTCAGGGGAGTGCTCGACGTGAGGGCCAAGACCATCACCGACGAGATGTGCATCGCCGCCGCCCGCGAGCTCGCGGCCTGCGCCGAGGAGAAGGGACTCACCGAGGAGTACATCATCCCGACCATGGCCGAGGCCGAGGTCTTCCCGAGGGAGGCCGTCGCCGTCGCCATGAAGGCCCAGGAGCAGGGAGTCGCCAGGCTCAAGCTGAGCAGGCAGGAGCTCCACGACAGGGCCGAGGCGATGATCACCAGGTCCAGGGCGCTCACCGCCCAGATGATGAAGGACGGGTTCATCCCGGACTGCAGCTCCGTCGTGCAGTGAACAAACGGGGGCCATGCCCCCTTCCCACCGCCGGCCATCAGCGCCTCGGCCGGCGGGGGCGTTTCTCGAGGCCGTCGCCCCATGTCCGACACGAACCGCGAGGCGTAATCCAGTCCTATTTTATGCGAGGATGCGCTGGGACGTCCGAGGAGATGAGGGGGTCCGTACCGAAGGATCTGTTCGACAGAATCATGGATAGGCCTTCAGCGCTAGCCATCGTCATCGCGGCGGTGCTGTTCTCCGCCACGGCCGTCATGCTCTACTGGTTCGGTCCCCAGAACGATGTGCTGAATTTCTACCGTCAGGGCATGTGCATCAGGGACGGGATGCTGCCCTACTCCGGATTCGTTTTTGAATTCCCTCCGCTGGCTTTGGGTTTCTTCGCATTCCCGGCTGTTTTCACGACGGATCTGACGGTGTATCACTGGATATTCGCGGGGGTCTGCACATTCTTCTTCGTTATCGCGGCGTATCTCGCCATGAAGATGGCGCCGAACGGGGACGCCCGTCTCCGCTGCCTCGCGGCGATTTTGTTCGTCATCGTCATCCTGCTGTTCATCAGGCATTCCGTGAACAAGTTCGATCCCATCGTGATGGCCCTGACGGTCGTGGGCTTGTACCTCTTCTCGAAGGAGAAGTGGACCCTGGCGTATCTGATCATGGCCGTGGCGGCCCTGACCAAGATGTATCCGGCGCTGTTCATCGTCCTGATGGGGGCGTACAACGTCATGTCGGCCCGCGGGGGTATACAGGCGGTCGCCAAGGGGGCGGCCTCGTGCCTGGCGGTGTTCCTGGCGGCGTTCATCCCGCTGTGGGTGGCGGGTGTGGGATTCGGCGATTCGTTCTCATTCCTGACGTTCCATACGGATCGCGGGTTCCAGGTGGAAAGCATCGCGGCCAACGCGATAATGCTCCTGGGAAAGCTCGGACTCGTCGAGACGCACATCGTTGAGGCCAACTACACGTACGAGGTGGCGGGGCCGCTCGCGGATGTGGTGGGATCCGTGTGGATGTACATCGGGCTCATCGCGGTCGTGGCGGCGTTCGTGTTCTGCATCATATGCATGCCAGTCGACGGGAGGAGGTGGACGCCGCAACAGATGGCGATGGCCATGATGGTGGTGTGCGCGACGTTCGTTCTGACGAACAAGGTCTTCTCCACGCAGTACACGATATGGTTCTTCCCGTTCATCGCGATGTTCTGGTACGCGTTCCCGGGTCGTCGTGCGGCGAGGTTGTCGGTCATAGCGATCGCGATGCAGGCATCATGCTTCCTGCTCCTCTGCCATCCGATCGATTCATGGGAGTTCGACCTGTTCGTCCTCGCGAAGAACGTGTTCCTGGTCTATCTGACGCTGGAGGCCGCCAGGGTCCTGTACGAGGGTAGGCGCGCCGGCGTGCCCGACCGTTCCCGATGACGTTTGTGCAGCGGTCGGACGGGCGCTACGGTTATCTATGCTCAGCTGTTAATGGCGACGGATGCATTGTACAGGTATGGTTGGCGGGTCGGAGGGACGCGATACGGCGCCCTCATCCTCCGGGGGAAGGGCCGAAGCGCTGCTGTCCATGGCGCTGTCGGCGGTCGGGAGGCCCTGCGGCGATGTCGCCGCGACCCGCGCGTGCCTGTTCGCTTCGGGGATCTGCGCATCCGCGTGCATGGCCGTTTCGGACATGGCGGACGCATCGGAGGCCGGCCCCATAGCGACCGTGTGCGACGGGCGCATCCCCGGATGGGTGGATGCGGAGACCGTCGCGGTCATCGTTTCATACGGGGCTCCTAGCGCCATCGGATTGTATGCCGCCCTGTCGGAGCGCGGATGCGGGATATGCTGCATAACGGACGACCGTGCCATCTCCGAGCGTTGCCGCGCGGACGGAGGGGAGGCGATCGTCCTGGAGGGCGGTCTGGATTCGTCCGAGGCCGTCATGTCCGCTCTCGGCGCGCTGTGCGCGCTCGTATCATCGATGGGCATCACGGATGCCGAAGCGGAGCTCGGGAAGGCCGTCGAGGCCATCCGTTCAGAACCCGTGTCCAGGGATATCATGGAAATCGGGCCCGACGACGTCTTCGGCGTCTATTCCACCTCCGATGTCCGCGCCTGTTCGAGGCGCTGGGCCGATCTGATCTCGGAGCGCAGGGGCAGGTTGGCGTTCTGCGGGGAGCTCCCGGAGTACGACCACAACGAACTGGTCGGCTGGTCCGACCCGAACCCCCATGCGGAGCAGCTCAGGATGCTCGTCCTCCGTTCCGAACACGACGGCTCCATGCCGGCGATCATCGTCGGACACATGCTGGAGGTCCTCTCGGAGAACGGGAGGGATGTGACGGTGGTCGGCATCGGAGCGGGTTCGCCGCTCACGCGCGATATCCGCGGATTCATCGAGGGCGATCTGGCCGTCAGGAGGTCGGAGCGATGTCGGACATACCTCTGAAGGAGCAGCTCCACGGCTTCGTGGACGACCTGGAGCGCTCGATGCAGTTCAAGCTCGATTCGCAGATAGACTGCGACAACATCATCCTCTGCGGGGTCGGGGGATCGGCCGTCAGCGGCGATTTCGCCGCCGACTGCTGTTACGGGGAATCGGTCAAGCCGATCGTCCTAGCGAAGTACCCCGAATTGCCCGAATGGGTCGGCGGGCGCACACTGGCGGTCGTCTCCAGCTATTCGGGGAACACCGCCGAGACGCTCTACATGCGCGAGCAGGCCGTCGCCCGCGGGTGCACCATCGTGAACGTCACATCCGGAGGGAAGCTGATGGAGGTCGCCGAGCGGAACGGCGAGATGCTCATCACCCTCCCCCGCGACATGCAGCCCAGGCACGCGGTCGGGTACATGATCGGATACACCCTGGAGGTCATCCGCATGGCCGGAGGCCCCGATCTGACCGACAGGATCCTGGGATTCATCCCGTCGCTCAGGACGTACAGGGATTCGAACGCCCTCAGCGAGGGGTGCCAGGCCAAGGTCCTGGCCGAGACGCTGATGGACCATGTGCCCGTGGTCTGCTCGGACGCGTGCATGCGTTCCGTCGCCTACAGATGGAAGACGCAGTTCAACGAGAACGCGAAATACGTGGCGTTCTGCGATTCCGAGCCCGGATTCGGCCTTGAGAGTCTGGACCTCTGGACCAAGGGGGCCGGGGGCAGCTGCATCCCTGTGCTCCTGATCGGATGCGATGGTCCGGACGGTTCCAACACGCTCGAGGATGCCGTCGAGAGGCTCGACGGTTCCGGTACGCCCTATGTCGCCGTCAGGCTCGGAGGGCGCTCCGACCTGGAGAACATGTTCCGCGCCATCATCCTCGGCGATTACGTCTCGATGTACATGGCGTTCATACGCGGGATCGATCCCGCCGAGGTCCGTCCCGTCATGCAGCTCAAGGCCAAGCTGGCCGCCGACAAGGGTCTTCGAGGCTCACGAGAGCTTCTTCAGGACCTCTTCGAATTCTTCGCAGAACTGTTCGGAGCGCCTCTCCGCCGTATCGGGATCCCGGGATTCCGAGTAGATCCTGTACTTCGGTTCGGTGCCCGAGGGCCTGAGCAGCACCCATCCGTCGTCGAACAGCAGCTTCAGACCGTCGGTGGTGTCCTTCCTGGCATCCGGGTGCAGGGATGCGATCTCCACAGTGATCCTCTCCTTGAGGGCATCCGGGCAGGCGACCGCCTTCTTCACCGTGCGGTACGAGGGGAGCGAATCCAGCTGGGGTCCCAGCGGACCCTTCTTCGCGATGCATTCGAGCATCCTCGCGGCGCCCATGGCGCCGTCCCTGCAGAACTGGTGGTCGGCGAATATCAGTCCGCCGTTCTCCTCTCCTCCGAAGATCGCCCCGTCGGCGGCCATCTCGCGGGCGACTATGGGGGATCCGACAGCGGTGTAGACGGTCTCCCCTCCGCTCTTCGATGCGGTGTCCTCGACGATCATGGACGTCGCGACGGTGACCACGACCTTCCCTCCGCCGTTCCTCTCGAGCAGATACCTCCCCAGGACGGCCAATGCCAGGTCCCCGGGCACGTAGCGTCCGTCGGATGTGACGAAGACGCATCTGTCCGCATCGCCGTCGTGGGCTATGCCCAGGTCGGCTCCGACGGATCCCATGGTCTCGATGAGCTCGGTCAGGTTGTCCGCCGTGGGTTCGCTCTGATGGCCCGCTTCGCGCATGTCCGGTTCGCCGTTCAGGACGATCGCGCTCACGCCCAGCTTCTCCAGGAGCATGGGCGATGTGACGCAGGAGCATCCGTTGGCGCAGTCCAGCACAGCCTTCAATTCGGCTCCGCGGATGGCCTCGGCGTCCACCTTCCCGACGACGGAATCGACGTACTCCTCCGCCGCTCCGCCGATGCGGGACATGCCGCCGATCTCGTGCCATCCCACTGTCGGTACGCCCTCATGGTAGAGGCGCTCGATTTCGTCCTCCTGCTCCTTGGTGCATTCGGTCCCGTCGGCGGCTATGCACTTTATGCCGTTGAATTCGGGCGGGTTGTGGGAGGCGGTGATCATCACCCCTCCGGCGATCTCCGGGCGCTGGCGGATGTAGTGCTGCAGGGCCGGGGTGGGTATCATCCCCAGGTCCAGGACGTCCGATCCGACGGACATGATCCCGGCGCACAGCGCCCCCTTCAGCATCTCGGACGATGTGCGGGGATCGGATGCGACCGCGATCGTTCCTCCGAGTTCGATACCTATGCTTCTGCCCATACGCAGAGCCAGTTCGCAGTCCATGTCCGCATTGGCAATTCCGCGGACCCCGTTGGTTCCGAACATCCTCCCGCTCATGATATCGCCTGAATGCTGTCGGATGACCCACCTCATAGTTTATGGTTGGGTCCATGTCCGCATCCGATGCCGGGAACAGGCAATCGCCGTTCGGTCATCGAAGATATCCCTCCTTTAAATACAAGGACAATAATCGCGTGCGCATGGCAGCCGACAAAATATGCTCTTCCTGCGGGAAGAGGCTGATTGGCCGCGGAAACACCTTCTTCAAGTGCCCCAAGTGCGGAGAGTACGAGATCGGAAGGTGCGCCCAGTGCCGCGACCAGAGCGTTTCCTACGAGTGCAAGAAATGCGGTTTCATCGGTCCGTGAGGTATCGGTATGGGACAGATCGCAGCAGCCTACGACCTCATGCCCGAGAGCACCGAAGTCAACCTCGACGAAGTCATCGCCAAGCTCGCCGATGTCATCCCCGAGGGAGTCAAGATCCTCGAGACCCAGATCAAGCCCGTCGCGTTCGGCCTCATGAAGGTCTACGCCGGCTTCCTCATCGACGACACCGACGAAGAGGTCGGAAGCAAGCTCGAGAACGGGCTCCGCTCCATCGCCGGGATCGAGAACGTCGAGTGCGTCTCCAACACGGTCGTCTGAGACCAGAAAACCGCGGGGCGACCCCCGCCTTTTTTCTTTTTCCATCCATTCCTGAGAGGGAACCCTATGAAATTCACAGCAGATTGCGCCCCGTGCCTCATGCGCAGGGTGCTCTTCCAGTCCCGTCTAGTGGGGAACGGTCAGGAGTTCGATGCCGTCAAGGCGGCGGCCGGCGTCCTCGCGCAGCGCATGGATCCCGAGACGGATTCGGTGAAGGTGGCGACGGCGGTCCACACGGCCGCCTATCGCGCCGTCCAATCGGACGACCCGTACTTCGAGCTCAAATGCAGAGCGGACGCGGTCGCGGAGCCGTACGCGAACGAGCTCAGGGATCTCGTGTCGAGGTCCGACGACCCGCTGCGCGCGGCGATCCTGGGTGCCGTCGCGGGGAACATAATGGATTTCGGATCCGGATCGGCCATCGACGATCCGGAGATGTTCTCCTCCGTCTACGGCGACATCGTCGACCAGGGTCTGGGGCTCGACGACGTGGACGAGCTCAGGGACATCCTGGAGGAGGTCCCCGGAGTGGTCTACATGTTCGACAACTGCGGCGAATCCAGGATGGATATGGTCCTGATGGGCGTCCTGAAGGACATGGGCAAGCGTGTGGTGGCCGTCGCGCGCGGGGAGCCGATCCTCAATGACGTCACGAAGCAGGATGCCAAGCGCATTGGGGCCGACCGCATCGCGGACAGGATCGTCACCACCGGCAAGTTCTACATCGGGATCGACTGGGACGACGTGCCCGAGGACCTCCAGGAGGAGATCGAATCGTGCGGGCTGATCATCGCCAAGGGCATGGCCAATTACGAGGCCACGTCCGGAAGGTCCCTCCCCGTCCCGATAGTCCATATCCTCCGTTCCAAGTGCGCCCCCGTGGCCAGATCCCTCGGGGTCCCCCAGAATGTTAATGTTGTGAAGGTCATCCGCCCGCAGAGGGACCGAAGATGAGCGTGAGACAAGCCGTGGTCATGGTCGGGGGCAAGGGCACCAGGCTCCTGCCGCTGACCGAGACGAAACCCAAGATAATCCTGCCCGTGGCGGACAAGCCGTGCCTGTGGTACCTCCTCAGGTCGTTGGCCGCCGGAGGGATAGAGGAGGTCATCCTGGCCTGCGGATACAAGTCCGAGCTCATGAGGCGCACCATAGGCGACGGTTCCGATCTGGGCCTGAGCATCGAGTACTCCTACGAGGACGAGCCGATGGGCACCGGAGGCGCCATGAAGCTGGTCGAGGACCGTCTGGACGACACGTTCGTGGCGGCCAACGGCGATGTGTTCGTCTCCATGGACGTCACCGGCGAGATCCTCAGGCACGAGGAGACCGGGGCCGCGGTCACCATCGCTCTGACCCCCGTCGAGAACCCCTGCGAGTTCGGCATCGCCAGGGTCGACGACGAGCTCAGGATCACCGAGTTCAAGGAGAAGCCGAAGCCCGAGGAGGTCTTCTCCAACCTGATCAACGCCGGGGTGTACGTCTTGCAGAAGGATGTCCTGGCGGAGGTGCCGGAGAACACCTTCTACGACTTCTCCAAGGACCTGGTCCCCAGGCTGATGTCCGAGGGCCGCAGGATCCAGGGGTACGAGGTCGACGGCATCTGGATGGACGTCGGCAGGCCCAGGGACCTGCTCAGGGCGAACCTCGCCATAGCCGAGGCCGAGTACGCGGACCGTGACTGGAAGGCCCCCGGATGCGCCATAGAGGGCGCGCTCTACATGGGTCACGGGGCGTCCGCCAACGGGAGCAGGCTCACCGACGCGGTCCTGTCGCAGAGGACATCCGTCAAGGCATCGAAGCTCGACAGGGTCCTGGCGATGGACGGTTGCGAGATACACGGCGCCGAGCTCACGAACGTGATCCTCGGGGAAGGATGCAGGATCGGGAAGGGCGCCAAGGTGTCCAACGCCGTTCTCGCGGACGGCACCGTCGTCAAGGCCGGAGAGGTCCTGGACGAGGGGCGCAGCGTTTGAATCCCGGCGGAAGCGGAACCCCCCGATGCGACCAGTCGGTTCCGAAGCAACATAATATAAACGGGACCCAGTTAGAGTTGTGAGGGCAATGCACGTAATCTCGCTTATCGTCAAGAATGAATTCGGGGTCATGCAGAGGGTCATGGGGGAGTTCACCCGCAACAAGATCAATGTTGAGACCATCGTCGTCGGGAAGTGCGAGCTTCCGGACAAGTCCCGCATGGTCCTTTCTGTGGTCAGTCACGAGGCGGCGCAGATCGCCATCGGGAGGCTCCAGAAGCTCCAGGATGTCTACGAGGCCGTGCTGATCCCGGAATCCGGGCAATCCGCCTATGCGCTCATCTCCACCACGAAGGGCAACGTCGGGCTCGTCGGAGGATCGGATGAGGTGGAGGAGGTCATCGAGAGGATGGCCCCCGAGCACTACGTCAAGGCACTGAATGCGCTGTGATATGCGATTTCATCGGATGGAGTGAGGGGTATGGAACTCGTCGAGACGAACGCCGTATCCAGATGGGTGCGCGTCCATCCCCTCATCACCATCCTTCTTCTGGCGGCCGTCGTGAGGGTCGTCCTGATGCCGCTGCTCGTCTACGACTTCGACATCTACCATTGGGCCCTCATAATGGAGAACATCCAGAACGGAGACGGCCTCTACGATGTGGCCGGCTATTACTACACTCCGGTGTGGGGATACATCCTGGGCTTCATGACCGGGTTGTTGGATCTTTTCGGCGGTGTCGCGGATTTCGGAGCGAGGTACACGGAGTTCCTGCCGGTGGAGGACCTGAACATCAGGTTCCACATAGCCACCCTGACCTCCCTCGAGTTCAACATCATGATGAAGGCGATGCTGGTCGTCTGCGATTTCCTGGTGGCGGCCCTCGTCTACAGGTTCATGGTCGAGATGACCTCCGACACCAGGAAGGCGACCGTCGCGGTAGCGGTATGGCTGTTCTGTCTCCCGGTGATATACATGTCGGCCATTCAGGCGCAGTTCGATACGATTTCCGCGCTGTTCATGCTGCTGACCGTGTATCTGCTCTACAAGGACCATGCCTTCGTCGCGGGGATGATGTTCTCCTGCACGGTCCTGTTGAAGTTCTTCCCGGGATTCACGATACTGGTCCTGCTGGCGTATGTCTGGTTGAGACACAGGGACGACGGTCTCGCCGTCAGGAAGATTGTCGGGGCGGCCGTCGGCGCCGCCATCATGTTCTTCGTGATCTACGCGCCTCAGATCATCGATGGCAATTTCCTGGACAGTCTGTCCTTCGTATTCGGCAGGGTGGAGACGACCGACGCATTGGTCAGCTACGTGAGGATAGCGGTCATGCTGTTCGGGACGCTGGTGTCCGGGTATGCCATGGTGAAGATGAAGGGCGATCTGGACAGGAGGTTCATCCTCTGCTGCATGGTCGCGCTCACGTTCGTGGTGCTCCCGTCGACCTCCCCCCAGTACCCCATCGTCCTGGTCCCGCTGTTGGCCATGGTCATCGCGGACGGCGGCAGGGAGTACTTCCGCCCGTACGTCATCATGGCGGTGGGCGCGGTGGCGAATGCGCTGGCCATCAACAATTTCTCGCTCCTGCTCTCGGTCTCCGAGTTCTCGTCGCTGGTATCGCCCGACTGGGTGGTCTCCGCGATGCAGGGGATGGAATCTATAATGATATTCGGGTTGACGTCCGTCGCGTTCCTGACCTGCATAGGCGGGACCGTCGAGGCCGTAGGAACGGCGTTCATACTGCTGATATTCTTCAAGGAGCCGATCGTCAGCAGGTTCCCTCGCACGGGTCGTCTGGTGAGATGGGTGGAGGGTGCCGATGCTCAAAGATAAACGCAGGGATTTCCGCCTCGTGGCAATAGCGATCGCCGTGATGGCGGTCCTCGTGATCGGCGAGGTGATCGTCTACACATCCGATTACACGGATTATTCGGCCGACGCATCCATGGATGGCGGGGTCGTGTCGTACAGCATCTCGGGCCACGGATCCAAGAACTATTCCGTGGTGGTCTCCGACAACGGGTCCCACGGGCCGATCGAACGTCTGTACATCTATCAGGACGATTCGTACAGGACGAACTACGAGAAGGTCACCGTCGCCGTCGGCGCCAGGGAGCTGGACATGGGATACTATGTGGAGCAGATGGCCCCGACGCTCAGATACCGCGGTGTCCAGGACGTGACGGTGCTGGACGCGGAGGGATTGAAGGAGGCGCTGGAATCCGACATCGCATCAGGGGCCTGCTCCGGCACGGGTCTCGTCATGATCTCCGGTGCGTTCCCGGACACGGTCTACAAGGGCTCCGCCGATGACGTCGTCATGAAGTGGATCTCGGCCGGAGGCAGCCTGTACTGGGTCGGGAATCTCATAGGGTCCTGCTATGCGACGCAGGATTCGCTCGTGTCCGTGGACGGGTATCAGGAGCTCTTCTTCGGTTCCGAGTGCCTCAACGTTTCGGACGGGAAGGCGTACGGGGAGGTCGAATCCAACGACTACTGTTCGCTGCTGTCCCTGAAGAACAATCAGATCCGCTACGCCGTCGACTGCTCGAAGATCGGCGACAGGTCCGCGTTGGCCGTCGGGTTCCGGTCCGAAGAGGGGTATTCCTCCGTGGCGCTGGTCTCGTACGGGTCCGGGATGGTCGCGGTCGTAGCGGGCGACTACTCGAACATGCAGCGCGAGGATCTCGCTCAGATCATAGCCTCCGGGATCGGACCCGAATCCACCGTCGTCGGAACGGCGACGGGCACGGTGTCCGGGAACGCGTCGGGCACCATCGCCGTGACCCAGGTCTCCGGGGGATGCGGGGCGTTCATCTACCTGGGCGGATACTATCCGGTGTACTGCCGGCTCGTTCAATTGTGACGTGAGGGACGATGCGTTTCACCAGACGCCTTGCTACGGTCATCCTGGCGGGGGTGTTCGTGAGGCTGGCCGTGGCGTTCGTGTTCTCCTATCCGTACGACTTCCACAGCTGGGCGCTGATAATATCCAATTTCGAGGCCGGGAACGGCCTCTACGATGTGGCCGGGTACAATTACGCCCCTCCATGGGGCTATGTCCTCGGACTCCTGTCCGAGGCCATGGGGGTCGCAGGGGTCGATGTCCTCGGCGTATATTCCACCGATCTCCTCTTCATGGAGGAGTCCAGATGGGCACCGACGGCCTTCGTGACGTCCATCGGGTTCAACCTGGCGTTCGAGATCCTCCTGATGGCGTTCGACTTCGCGGTGGCGTTCATCATCCACGGCTTCGTCGAGGAGAGGACGGGGGACGTCCGCAGGGCGGAGAACGCATTCGCCCTGTGGTTCCTGTGTCCGTTCGTCATAGTGGTCACCTGCATCGGAGGGATGTTCGACGGCCTCTGCGCGATGCTGACCGTGCTCTGCATGCTGCTCGTCATGAAGGGTCATTATTTCCTCGCCGGTTCGATGATCGCCACCGCGACGCTCCTCAAGCTGTTCCCTGCATTCCTCGTGTTCGTGCTGATCGGGTATGTGCTGTGTTCGCACAGGGACCGCAGGAAGGCGATCAGGTGCATCGCCGTGGCGGCTATCGGGGCGCTCGTCACCGTCGCGGTCCTCCTGATGCCGCAGATCCTCGATGGGACCGTCTCGGATTGTTTCTGTTTCATCACGGCGAGGGCCCACGGAGGCATGGGGAACGGATTGGGGATGGCCGCGAGCCTTATCGTGATCGCGATCTACATCCTGATAATCGTCCTGTCGTTCCTGATAGGACGTCGTATGGCCGCATACAGGGGGGAGGACCGCGATTGGATGTTCTTCAGGATGATGTCCCTGAACGTGGCGGTCCTTTTCCTGTGCCCGGCCAACCCGCAGTACATCCTCCTCCTGGCGCCGTTCCTGATTCTGCTCGTGGTCCTGGACGGCAACAGGGATTACAGGACGGCCTATCTCATGCTGTGCATAGGCACCTCCATGTCGGTCTGCACATCCATAGTGCC
Organism: Lachnospiraceae bacterium; assembly: GCA_963645865.1. GTDB lineage: Archaea > Thermoplasmatota > Thermoplasmata > Methanomassiliicoccales > Methanomethylophilaceae > Methanoprimaticola. Next base: position 8,608 of record CAVIUM010000024.1, on the reverse strand, counting down.
GAGCATGGAATCCGCCGCCGTCTTCTCCGGTCTGTTGGATGTCGATTGGGTGGTGGCCGCCATCGGCGTCTGGACCGCGGAATGGCACGGCATAAGCCTCGCATCGGTGCTGAGCGTAGGGGCGGTGATCCAGTATGCCGCGACCCTCCTGATCCTGTACAGGTTCTGGCAGGACGATCTCGGAGGCGTCCTGCCGCGCCGCAGGCGTTCCGATGCGTCGGAGTTATAAGGGTGGAGTCATACGGCGTCAGCATGGGATCCATCGGAGAACTGTACCGGAACCACAGGGAGGGCATATCGTATGTCTTCTGGGGGGCGCTCACAACGGTCCTCAATCTCCTGGCGTACGCGTTCTTCGTCCGTTTCTGCGGTATAACCGATTTCTTCAGCAACATCCTGTCGTGGATCGTCGGCGTTCTGTTCGCGTTCGCGGTCAACAAGTGGTTCGTGTTCAGGAGCCGCGGCCTGGGATTGAAGACGGTCTTATGGGAGCTGGGTTCCTTCACCGGTTCCAGGATCTTCACGGGCGTCATCGCGTGGGTCCTCTTCCCGATAATCAACGCTACCGCGATAGGCACGTGGAGCATCGACTTCTGGATCCTGGGGACGATCCTGGGCACGAGCGGGATGGGGGCCAAGATCATCACGAGCGTGATAGAGATCGTCCTGAACTGGATCCTCAGCAAGTATGTCGTGTTCAAGAAGGGACAGAAGGAATCGTCCTCTCAGTGACCGAACAGAGCATCCTCCAGGATGTCCATGTAGCGGTCCCACACGTAGGTCTCGGCATGCCTCCTCGCGGCGACGCCCTTCTCCCTGCGGAGAGCGTCGTTATCCAAGAGGGAGTTCACGGCATCCGATATCGCCTTCGGGTCCTTCGGCTCCACCCCGATACCGCCTTCGCCGACGGTCTCCGGGAGGCCGTTCACGTTAGAGAACACCAGCGGCTTCCCGTGAGACATGACCTCCAGCGCGGCCAATCCGAAGGATTCGAATACCGACGGCATGACGAACAGCCTGCATGCATCGATCAGGGCATCCTTCTCCTCGTCGGAGACGTATCCGCGCAGCTCCACCTTGGACTCCAATCCCAGGTCGGAGACCATCCTCCCCAGCTTTTTCGACTCCGGGCCCTTCCCGCAGAGGATCAGCTTGCTGTCGATGTCCCTCATGGCCTCCACGAGGTAGTTCAGGCCTTTGGTCGCGACGAGCCTTCCGAGGGACAGGATGTAGTCCCCTTCGGGGACGTCCTTCACGGCGGGCATGTCCATGCAGGTGGGGATGGTGACCGTCCTCTCTTCGGGGATGCCTCTGCGGATCAGGTCGTTCCGGACGTAATCGCTCACGCAGATGATGCGGTCGAACGTCTCCAGTGTCGGACGGAACATGTTGTCGCTTATTTCAGACAGCTTGGCCTGGGCTCCGACGCCCTCTCCCCACATGTTGTGGTATGTGAAGACCTTCCGTCCGTCGTATCTCTTCAGATCCTTGTTGTACGACGGCGCCCAGCGGTAGTTGTAGTTGACCGCGTCGGCATCCATGGACTCAAGCGTCTCCAGGACGCCCTTCGATGACACGTACGGCGGATTGTATGCATTGATGAACCTCGACGGCAGGCGGACTATGCGGTATCCTTCCGGCGTCATCTCCTCCTCGGCGGTGTCCGGGAGCCTGGCGGTCAGGATGGTGACGTCGTGCCCCCTGGCGGCCAGGAGGCGGGCGGTGTCGTGCATGCGTCTTTCGATCCCGCCGCGGTACGGATAGAAGAACGGGTTCACGTCGACGAATCTCATGTGTCCAATCCCTCCTTCCTCTTCTTGAGGAACGATGCGATGAAGCTGATGATTATCACGGCGAATATGAACACGAGGGTCACGGTCTGGGATTGATCGGAACCCAGATAGTTCAGGAAGAATCCGCTGGCCAGCAGGATGATGCCGTATTTCAGGACGCATCCGATCACCATGTACATGGCGCACTTCTTCCGGTCCCAGGTCTTCACCATGGCTATGAACGCTCCGAGGAACGGAATCATCGGGGCCACCCTGTTCACCAGGATGATCTTCTCGTCGTTGAAGACCAGGAAATCGATGTACTTGTTGGCTATGCGGGCTATGCGGTCCGGCACGCCGATCCTCGACACCACGTAATACAGCGTGAACACGCCGAGAAGTTCGGCGGATATGGCGATCAGCAGGAGCAGCACCCCGTACTCCCATGTGGGATTGCTGTTGAACCCGAGCACCATGAACAGCTCGGGGAGCGTGGGGAAGAACAGGGCATCGATCAGGAAAAGGACGAATATGCACAGCAGGGTGCCGATCTCGCCGGTCCCGGCGAATATGCCGAAGAGCCAATCCCCCAGGCTCATTTGCGGTGCCTCTCTGAGAACGTCTCGATGGCTTTCTCGTACGCCTCGACGTACATCTCGGCGGACCTGTAGCAGGAATTGTCCAGAGCGGTCCGCAGCGAAGCGTCCCTGAGCTCCTGCGGAGCGGAGAACGCCTTCTCCATGGCTTCGGCGCATCCTTCGACATCATCGAACAGGTATCCGTTCTCGCCGTCATGGACGATCTCCGCGAACGCCCTCCCGTTGCGGCATGCCACGGGCTTCCCGGAGGCCATCGCTTCCAGTATGGAGAGCCCCTGCGTCTCGAACTTAGATGCAGACACGGCGATGTCCGCCGCGTCGTAGTACGCCGGGAGGTCCTCGTCGGACACGAATCCCGCGAATACGACCTTGTCCCTCAATCCGAGCTCGTCCACCAGGGCCTCGATGTCGGCCTTGGCCGGCCCCCTCCCGGCGACGAGCAGCACCCCGTCGACGGAGACCATCGCGCGGATGACCATGTCCAGGTCCTTCTCGTAGGATATGCGTCCCACGTGGATCGCCACCTTCTTCCCGACCAGCCCGTGCTTCTCCCTGACGTAGTCGCAGGGGATCGCGGGATGGAACTTCGCCGTGTCCGTCCCCGTGGGGATGGCGACCAGATTCCTGCAACGGGCCCCGTGGGATTCCAGTTCGATTCCGATGCAGGTCGTGGGCGTCACCACGACGTCCATCCTCTTCAGGATCCGCCTGAGGTAGATCCAGATGAGCTTCTCCATGGTCTTGGGTGGCAGCTTCACCGGCGAGTAGTACTTCGCGGCGTCATCGACCATCGTATGGAACGTCATGACGGTCGGTATCTTGAGCTCGTGCCCGCAGATAAGTCCGCGGACCGCCATGGTGGCGACCCCGTGGATGTGGATCACGTCGGGATGGATCTCCTTCAGAACCTTCATCTTGTGGGACGGGAGGATCGGAACGTAGTATCCATCGTAATATTTGAAGCGGACAGCGGGGAAGTAGTACACCCCCTCCTGTCTGCTCTCCTTCTCGGGCCTGGGCGCGATGATGAAGACCTCGTGCCCCAGGGCCTCCAGGGATTCCTTGATTATGGTGATCGATGTGACAACCCCGTCCCTAGTGGGGTACCAGCTGTCGGTCATCATCGCGATCCGCATGGGTCCTCATATCTCCGCGTCGCATAAAAACCCACCAGGGAAAGCTTCGTTCGGACCCAAAAGTGCCAGACGAACGGATATGGAGGTTCTCTAGGTCAATATTATATACCATTGTCCGAATTGTGCGCTAGTGCACGCATATGCGCGTGAACATTATTCGGTGATGGGATGAAGGGTGTTCACTACAGGGCCAGGGCTCCGCTTAGGATAGGCCTGGCGGGAGGAGGAACGGATGTCGAGCCGTACGCCTCCAAGAAGGGCGGAGCGGTATTCAACACGACGATCAACCGTTACGCCTACTGCACCATCACCCCCACCGGCGACCATTCCATGTCCGTCCATTCCACGGATTACGGGAAATACAGCGCGGATCTGAACGACGGTCCCCTCCCCCTCGACGGGAACATGGACCTCATCAAGGCCGTCACCAACCACTTCGGTGTGACGGACGGGTTCAAGATGTTCCTCCAGTCGGAGGCCCCGCCCGGATCGGGACTCGGGGGGTCGTCGACAGTCATCGTATCGATCCTCGGGGCCATGTGCGAGTGGCAGGACATACGCCTGACCAGCGCCGAGATGGCCCAGCTGGCCTACAAGCTCGAGAGGGAGGATATCGGCCTCAAGGGCGGCAAGCAGGACCAGTACGCCGCGGTGTACGGCGGGTTCAATCTCATGAAGTTCACCGACCACGGCGTCGGGGTCAACCGCGTCAGGATACGCGAGAACGTCGTGAACGAGCTCCAGTACTGCTCCCTGCTCTGCTACACCGGGAACTGCCGCGAGTCGGCGGCCATCATCGAGAGTCAGGTCAGCAAATTCAACAAGGGGCAGAACGAGGATGCGCTCGACAAGACCAAGGCGCTGGCCAAGGACATGTCCGTGGCGATGGAGCGCGGGGACATCCGCACCGCCGGGGAGATCCTGGACGAGGCGTGGGTCTTCAAGAAGCAGTTCTCCACCAAGGTCACCAACCCCCATATCGACGCCATGTACGAGGCCGCCAAGCGCACCGGCGCCATCGGCGGCAAGGTGTCCGGAGCGGGCGGGGGCGGGTTCATGTACTTCATATGCGAATACGACCGCAAGTACAACGTCGCTCAGGAGCTCGGGAAGATGGGTGCGAAGGTCACCGACTTCATGTTCGAGCCCCAGGGCATAACTTCCTGGAGGTATACCAACGAACGATGAAATCACAGCGGAACTGACCAAAGCAGCCGAGACAATATCCAAGATCGACCCTGCCCAGATCAGGAAAGCCGCCGACGTGCTCGTCAACGCGTTCCGCAACGGCAACCAGGTAATATTCTGCGGGAACGGCGGTTCCTCCGCCGACGCCCAGCACATCGCGGCCGAGTTCTCCGGCAGGTACATGATGGAGCGCCCCGCGCTCCCCGGCGTGTGCCTGTCCAACATCGCGCCGGTCACCGCGATCGGCAACGACTACAGCTACGACATAGTCTTCAAGAGGCAGGTCGAGGGCATCTGCAGGAAGGGCGACGTGCTCGTCGGACTGTCCACCTCGGGCAATTCCAAGAACGTCATCCTCGCCATGGAGGAGGCCAAGGCCCGCGGAGGAGTCACGGTGTCCTTCACCGGCGACCACGGGAAGATGAGGGAGATCGCGGACTGCGCGGTCGTCATCCCCACCGTCGAGACCCCCCACGTCCAGGAAGGCTACCTCTGCGCCTGCCACATCGTGGCCGGCATCGTCGAGAAGGAGCTCTTCGGCAACCGAGCGGTGTTCGTCGACCGCGACGACACCCTGGCCAGGGACGTCCCGTACTGCGACGACCCCGATAAGTTCGATGTGTTCCCGGACGTTCCGGGAGCGATAGCGAGGCTCAATGCCGCAGGCTATCTGGTCATAGTCATAACCAACCAGTCCGGGCTCCACCGCGGGTACTTCGACGAGGACACCCTCGACAGGATCCACGGCAAGCTCAGGCGCCAGGTGGAGGAGGGCGGCGGACGCATAGACGACATCTATTATTGTCCGCACACCCCCGAGGAGCGCTGCTCCTGCAGGAAGCCCGAGACCGGGATGGGTCTGGCGGCCATCGCCGACCACGGGATCGACCCGTCGAGGTCGTGGATGATCGGCGACAACGACAAGGATGTAGAGTTCGGCCGCCGTCTGGGATGCAGGACCGTGAAGGTCGGTCCGGAAGTGTCCTTCTCGGATGCGGTGGACCTGATCCTCGGATCCGATTGATCATCCCAGCTTCGAGTACTCCTCGTCGCTCACGCGCTCGCACCATTCGTTGCGACATCCCTCTCCGGGGACCTCGACGGCTATGTGGCTGAACCAGCTGTCCTTCTTGGCACCGTGCCAATGCTTGACGTTGGCGGGTATGGTCACCACCGTCCCGGGGACGAGGCTGACCGCCTCCTTCCCCTCTTCCTGATACCAGCCCTCTCCCGCTGTGCAGATTAGGATCTGTCCTCCGCCCCTAGAGGCGTGGTGGATGTGCCAATTGTTCCTGCAGCCCGGTTCGAAGGTGACGTTCGCCATGAACACCGTCCTCTCCGGGTCCGTCAGGGGGTTCAGGTACGATGCGCCGGTGAAGTACTGCGCATACGCGCTGTTCTCGGCGCCCAGGCCGAACACGTTCTCCTTCTCGAATCCGTCCTTGTCCATCCTCATCCCTCCAGGACCTTCTTGACGTCCTCCGCCCAGGAGTCGATCTCGCTCTCCGGGGTCACCAGATCGGCCCCGCCGTTCGAATCGAATCTGACCTGCATCCCGCAGGCGAATCTCGAATCGGGGCAGGCCTTCTCGATGTCCCTGATGACATGGCCGGGCCATCCGCCGTTGGTCATGAACGGAACGACCGTCTTGCCAGACAGGTTCAGGCGATGTAGCAGCGTCTTCACCGCCGGGGCCATCGTGTACCACCATGTGGGGGTTCCGATCGCGACGACATCGTATCCGGACACATCGGTATCGAACGGCTTGAGATCGGGTTCGTATCCGCTCTCGACCTCGTCCTGACCCTGTTGGACCACGTCGTCGTAGCTTCCTTCGTAAGGTTCCGCAGTGTCGATCCTCAGGAGGTCCCCTCCGGCGATGCTCTGCAGTCTCTTCGCCACGCGTTCGGTGTTCCCGTTGGACCACGAGTAGTAGATGATCAGGAGGCTCTTCACAGTCTCACCTCGTCCACCCATTCAGAGATCTCCTTCTCCGATCTGTCGACGCCACTCCCACGGATCGCCACCCCTTCCGTTACATGGGCGCCTTTCGCGGCACGGGCCACATCCTTCTCGGTCCCGGACAGGCCGCTCCCCTCGTGGGTGCAGAACGGATGGACCGTCTTCCCGGAGAGGGCGCATCCCTCCAGGAACGTGTACACGGCCATGGGCATGGTGCCGCAGTAGTTCGGATATCCGAGCCAGATCTCGTCGATCCCGCCGAGGTCGGGCATTCCGACGAGCTCCGGTCTAGCCTTGTTCCTCAGATCCCTGCTCGCTTCTGCGACGCATTCATCGTAATCGTCGGAATAGGGGACCTTCTGTTCGATCCTGAACATGCCCGCCCCGGTCAATCCTGCGATGATCCTCGCAGCCTTCTCGGTGTTACCGACCTCGATGCGGCGGTGTGCGCCGTCGAAATAGTTCTCTCCGGCACGCGAATAGTATGCGATCAATCCGGTCATCCGATTCGCCTTCTCCGGATCGTACGGTGCCGACGGTCTATTTAACTCCGAAGATGGGTCGGTCGGTGACGGAGTACGCCGTACGTTCGCCTATCCATGATTCCATCCGGTCCGACCTCAATCGGTAAATAGCCCCGCTTCTGTGACCCGTTCAACACATTCGACGCCGATGCGTTTCGGAAGGTGAAACAATGGACAAGACCGAGAAGATCTGGCTCAACGGCAAGCTCGTCGACTGGAAGGACGCCCAGGTCCACGTTCTCGCACACGCCCTCAACTACGGGACCGGCGTGTTCGAGGGGATCCGTGTGTACCACACCCCCAAGGGACCCGCCGTCTTCAGGCTCAAGGAGCACGCCCAGAGGCTGGTCGACGGATGCAGGATCATGGGGATCGACATCGTCATCGACGGCAAGACCTACGGGCTCGAGGATGTCATGACGGCCATCAAGGACGCCGTCAGGGCCAACGGCGATGCCGTCGACTACGTCAAGCCCTGCGTCTTCCTGAGCGGAGAGGAGGTCGGTCTGAATCCCGTCGGGGTCCCCGCTTCCTTCGCCGTCACCTGCATCCACATGGGAGACTACCTCGGAGAGGGCGCCAACGCCGGTGCCAAGCTCATCACCTCTTCCTGGCAGAGGCCCGACAACCTGTGCGGACCCGCCGGAGCCAAGGTCAACGGTTCCTACGTTGCATCCACCCTCGCCAAGAGGGAGGCGGTCAGGCAGGGGGCCAACGAAGCGGTCATGCTGAACTCCGTCGGACACGTCGCGGAGTGCACCGGGGAGAACATCTTCATGTACCGCCACGGCGAGATCATCACCCCGTCCACCGCGGAGTCCATCCTCGAGGGGATCACCAGAGCCTCCATCATCGAGGTCGCCAGGGACATGGGCTACACCGTCAGGGAGATGGCCGTCTCCAGGTTCATGCTCACATCCTCCGAGGAGGTCTGGATGACCGGCACCGCCGCGGAGATCGCGCCCGTCACCATGATCGACGGGAAGCCTGTCGGCGACGGCAAGGTCGGAGAGGTCGCCTCGAAGATCCACGCCAAGTTCCACGACATCGCCACCGGCAAGGACCCGAAGTACGAGTCCTGGCTGTACTACGTCAACTGAACGTCAAACGGGGTCGGCCGTTCTTCGACCGGCCCTTCATTCCATCTTCTATCCGATTCCGATCCCCGGGGTTCGTGGCCCCGCTCCTTCCGTTCGCCACCGTCTCATGTAGGATCCAGCGAAATATCGCTGAAATGGACGGAAATGGGCCCCTTCAACCGATGAATCTAATATTTTCGGTCTTAGATAGAACTTTGCATAAACGGAACCCATTGCGATTAGTTTATATTATGATGGTGATAAACACCCTCTTCGGTTACGTATCGCAGTAACCGGGAGAAACACATGAGAAAGAGAAGAAGGAGACATGCGGAAACCGAATCAAGG
>CAVIUM010000023.1:0-24417 GCA_963645865.1 Lachnospiraceae bacterium | reverse complement strand
CGCCCATAACGCGTGCGAGTAGGTATATGTGACGCTTTTAGGAGGGTGTTCTGACAACGTTTATACGAATCCTAACGTTCGCGGTCGCATGCTCAGCACCGGAATCAAAGGCACGAAGACGATCGCGGTCACCGAGGAGAACACCGCATCCGCCATGGGCAGCGGTCTGCTCCCCGTGTTCGCCACCCCTTCCATGATCGCGCTGATTGAAGGGACCGCCAGCGAGAGCGTGGCGCCCCACCTCGAGGAGGGTCGCAGCACCGTCGGAACGCATCTCGATGTGGCGCATTCCGCCGCCACCCCCGTCGGGATGGACGTCACCTGCGAGACCGAGCTCGTGGAGATCGACCGCAGGAGGCTCGTCTTCAAGGTCGTCGTCAGGGACGCCAAGGGCGAGGTCGGGTCCGGTACGCACGAGAGGTTCGTCGTGGACAACGAGAAGTTCATGGGCAAGGCCCTCTCCAAGCTGGAACAGCGATCGGAACAGTCCGAATTTGAACAGCAGCACCGGGAACAGCAGGCATCCGCACAGGACCAGCCTCCCGGTGCCCAGCGCCGACGGCACCAGGCCGACGAACGTGGCGCACAGGAGCACGAACAGCCCCGCGGGCCCGGTGAGGACCAGGGTGAGGACCACGAGGAGCACTAGCACCGCCCTCCCGAGACGTCTGGGTCTGATCCCTCCGGCGATCCTCGCGAACACCTTCCCGCTGGCTATGGTGAGCCAGTAACCCGCCAGGGAAGCGACCGCCGAAGCCAGGAGCAGCATCAGGAACGGCTCCGACGCCGCTCCGATCATCGCGTCCCCGATCATCTCCTTTATCACCAGCGCCGTCCCGGACCTCCCGTTCCCGGATACGGACAGCGTCACCAGCGACAGGATGGATGTCACCGTCCCGATCGACGCCACGGTCGATATGAACCGTTCGGGACGCCTCTCCGGGAACACCACGGCGGACATCGACGCCCCGACGGTGGATGTGATCCCCGGGAACCAGCCGGCCAACGTCCCCATCAGCACGCCCCTGAGTCCGGGGATCGGGCCCACGGGGTCCTTCACCCTGTCCTTCTGGACCGGTATCTTCGCCTCGGACGACGTCTCGAGCATCACGGGGATTCCGAACAGGCCGGTGAGCAGGGGCATCATCACGCTCCCTCCCTCCATGACTCCTTCCACCGGCACGGGGAGGATCATGCACCCCAGTCCCAGGATCCCCGACAGCAGGAACACGAACGCCCCCTGCGGGAGCCTCCCGCGGGACCTCTCCCCGTTCAGCAACACAGCGCATGCGATGACCAGGACGAACGGCGTCAGGGAATCCAGCGTCTCCGCCGCTCCGTTCAGCAGGATCCATTGCAGCGGCACCGCCATGAGGATCGATGCGGAGCATCCCACCAGGCTCCCGATGGCGGCCGCGCGGACCGCCTCCATCCCCCTGCCCTCGAGGAGGAGCCGGTGCCCCGGCAGGACCGATACCGCATCCTCGGAATCGGGAGCCCCTATGAACACGGAAGGGACGAAGTCCACGAACGAGTGGACCACGGACGCGGCCATGATGCAGCATCCGGCCGCCATGGCCGATTGTCCCGGTTCAAGGGGCAGGACCGCCTGGATGGAGGCGTTGAAGGCCAGCATTATCGCTGCCAGGGTGTTGACGTGGATGCCGGGGACGATGCCGCTGAACAGGCCCATCAGGCATCCTGCGACCGCCATGCCCATGCAGATCGCCATCATCGCGGGGTCCATGTCCGCGTCTCGGCGGTCCGCCTGATAAAGGCTGGGACTGCATGCAGTATTACAGGATACTCTTCATTAGTTAGAGCGCCCGCCCCGGATCCCAGCGACATTCCTATTAATAGAGCAGGCTATGGGCACGCCGATCCAAATGAACGTCGAAGAGAAAGTGGCCCTTGTGACCAGGAACACCGTCGAGGTAGTCACCGAGGAGGAGATCGAGAACCTCCTCAGGACCAAGGAGCACCCCACCGCGTACATCGGCTTCGAACCCTCCGGACTCGTCCACCTGGGATGGGTCCTCGTGGCGCAGAAGATCAGGGACCTGGCCGACGCCGGGTTCCAGGTCACGGTCTACTGGGCGGATTGGCACGCGTACATCAACGACAAGATGGGCGGGGACCTGGAGAACATCAAGGCCTGCGCCAGATACATGCAGGACTGCTTCATCGCCCTCGGTGTCCCCGAGGACAAGGTCACGTTCCGCTACGCCAGCGAGGTCCTCTCGGACATCAGCTACTGGGAGATGGCGATCAAGGTCGCCAAGGTCACCTCGCTGTCGAGGGTCAAGAGGGCCATGACCATCATGGGGAGGTCCGAGGACGAGGCGGAAGTGGACGCATCCAAGCTGTTCTACCCGATCCTCCAGGCCACGGACATCTTCTTCATGGACATGGACCTGGCCTATGCCGGTCTGGACCAGCGCAGGGCCCACATGCTCACCAGGGACGCCGCGGACAAGCTCGGATGGAGCAAGCCCGTCGCCCTCCACACCCCTCTGCTCCCCGGACTGAAGGGAGGCAACAGGATGGACCCCGTCGAGTCCAAGATGTCCAAGAGCGACCCCTCCGGGAACATCAGGATCCACGATACCAAGGAGGACATCGCCGCCAAGATGAAGAAGGCGTACTGCCCGCCCGAGGCGGAGAACGAGGACGTCAACCCGATCATGATGATCTGCAGGTACATCCTCTTCCCGAGGCAGGGGCACATGCACATCGACCGCCCCGAGAAGTACGGCGGACCCATCGACTTCGCCAGCTACGAGGAGCTCAAGGCCGCCTACTACGGCGGAGGGCTCTCTCCCGTGGACCTGAAGTCCGGGGTCACCGATGGCCTGTACGAGACCCTCGCACCCGTGAGGGCCTACTTCGAGGCCCACCCCGAGAACTACGAGAACCTCAAGTCCATCGTGGAGAACATCAAGAAGCTCCGCTGAAGCGGAGACCCGCCCGGGATATGACGTCCCGGGCGGTCGAATCATTTCAGAGATTCGCCAGCCTCTCCGCATCCTCCTTCTCGCGGATGCGGCGCATGGCGTCCATCGTGTTCTCCATGCAGATCATGAGCATGGCCTCCACGTCCCCGACGCCGTTGATCCCGGCGGCGGCCCCGTGGCCTCCCGCGTCGCTCATGGTCTCCCCGCCGACGCGTCCGAGTATCTCGCCGAGGTGGATCCCCTTGCGCACGGCCTCCTGGGTGGCGCGGCCGCTTATCCTGAACTCGTCGTCCCTCTGGGATCCGACGAACGCCACGTCCGCCCCGGATGCGAGCAGGGCCCTGCAGGACGACGCCTCGAAGCTCCCTGCGGCCGAGGTGGCGACGATCATCTGACCGACGCGCTCGACCCTGACGCGGCTGACGGCCTTCAGCATCGCGATCCTCTCGGATATGCTGACGCCGGCCTGCACGAATCCCATGGCCTCGTCCATGGCGATGTCATGCATCTCCATGAGCTCGGAGAACGCCTTCAGCAGCTTCGCGTTGGCGAATTGGAAGTGCCCGCTGTCCGTCAGCATCCCGCCCATGAGCATCAGCGCGACATCCCTCGGGATATCGATCCCGGCGGTCTCGATGAGGTCCTTGACGATCTCGCAGCAGGACGAGCGGTTCTCGTCGCAGAAGAACAGCCCCGCATCGTTCCATTTGCCGGTGGGCTTGTGGTGGTCGATCACGACATCCGCATGGATCTCGCCTTCGGGGCGCAGCTGTTCCGGCGAGGAGGTGTCCACGACCACGATGCGGTCGAATCCCTCTCCGAGGCCTTCGCGCACGGCCGTCTCGGTCTTGGCGGCGACCATCTTCGACACGCGGTCCAGTCCGTCGGGGGCGAATATGGCGCATCCCGGGAAGCACCTCGCTATGGCGTAGGCGGACCCCAGCGCATCCATGTCCGCGTTGCCGTGGACCAGCACGGCCTTCGTACCCTCGGACGAGAGCTCCTTCGCGATACGGCTCAGCATGATATCCCGATTGACGTCACGTATTTGATGTTCGCCTGCGCCCGGTCAGCTTCTGGACCAGCCTGCTCTGCCCCAGTCCGGTGACGAGGATGTCCGAGCTGTAGATCCTCACCGTTATCAGGATGGTCGCCAGAGCGAACACCACCATGTACGCGATCCCTGCGAGCACCAGGGACATGTCCCCGTTCATCAGGGCCTGCATGGCCATCATCGGGTGGGAGAACGGTATCGCGAAGCACACGCCCTGCAGGGCGGCCCCGGCGCCGTACCATCCGGTGAACATGATCACGAACATGGGGATCATGGCGAGGATGCTCAGGGGCATCGTCATGGTCTGGGCGGTCTTGTAGTTCTTGGAGAACGCCCCGAGGATCATGCAGATGCCGAGGGCGCACACGATCGCCAGGAACATGGAGACCATGACCAGGGCCCAGTCCGAGAGGTCCAGCGCCATGCCGATCGATTCGAGGTCCACGCCGATGGACGAACCGGATATCATCCCGGTCATGGAGTTCATGTAGATCGACATCCCGATCATGTACGCCAATCCGTAGATCAGTCCGACGATCGCGGCGGCGACGATCTTCCCGGTGACGATGGACGTCCTCCTTATCGGGAGGGTCAGGAGGGTCTCGAGGGTCTTGTTCTCCTTCTCGGACCCCATGGAGCTGATGACGATGCTCCCGATCATCGTGATGATGATCATGATGACCAGCGGGATCATCATGGTCTGGCTGCTCACGGTGTTCGATATATCGTAGGGGGTGACGCCGCTGTAGGACTCGCCGTTGACGACCGTGCTGATGGAGCCGCTGCCGGATGACAGGGGGGCCGTGACGAAGGAGTAGTCCTCCTGGGAGCCGCCTGTTGCGATGAGCTTCTTGGACAGGTCGGTGTTGAGCAGGTTGACGATGGTGCTCATGACCGTGGACGACACGGATCCGAACATGCCGGACGGCTCGTAGATGTAGTACTGGAGCACATCCATCGCCTCGGCGCCGGACATGCCTTCGGAGAACTGCTGCGCCGTCGGGAGCACTATGGCGGACGTCAGGCCGTTGGCCTTCATCCCGTCTATGATCCCGGCGTCGCTGCGGTCCGAGAGGACGACGATCCTGTCTGATTTGCTGCCGTAGGCGTCGTAGAGATACGCGAGGGGGTCCCATTCGACGGTCTGCCCGTTGTATTCGGATACGTAGGTCTCTTCGGTGACTATGGCGAACTTGGGGAGTTCGGCGGTCTTCTCCACCTCGCCTCCGATGAGCCCTCCGAGCCCGGCGAACAGGACGACCATCACCAGGACCGACACGACCGATCCCGGGGAGAGCATCTCCCTGATCTCCTTCTTGATTATGGTGGCGACGTGGCTCATCCTTTCACCGCCTTGACGAACACTTCCTCCAGGGTCTGCACCCCGTGCTCCTTCTTCAGTTCCTCGGGGGACCCGAGGAGGATCAGGTTGCCCTGGTCGATCATGCCGACGCGGTCGCAGAGCATGTCCACCTCGAACATGTTGTGCGAGGACATCACCACGGTGACCCCGGAACGGGCGATGCCCCTGATGACCTCCCTGATCTCGTAGGCGTTGATCACATCCAGCCCGGAGGTGACCTCGTCCATGATGGCCAGTTTGGGGTGGGGCATGATGGCCCTGGCGATGAGCAGGCGTCTCATCATCCCCTTGCTGTAGGTGTCCACCTTGGAGTCGATCCTCTCGCCGAGGTCGGCGAGCTCGATGCCTTTGGAGACCATCTCCTCCTTCTCGGCCCCCGTGGCGAAGAAGCTCGCCATGAACTCCAGGTATGCGCGTCCGGTGAGGTCCTTGTAGGCTCCGGCGTCCTCGGGCAGGTAGCTGATGATCCTGCGGACCTCCTCCGGCTCGGTCGCGACGTCGTGCCCGAACACCGAGATCCTCCCGCTCGTGATCCTGAGGATGGTCGATATCATCCTGAGGGTGGTGGTCTTCCCGGCCCCGTTGTGGCCTATCAGACCGAAGATCTCGCCCTCCTTGACGGTCAGGGATATGCCGTGGACGGCCTCCCGTTCGCCGTATGATTTGCGCACGTCTTCCAGTACGAGTGCATCCATGGGTTCGAAGCGCACGTACTACGATATAATGGGTGCGTCCCGTCGTCTAAGAAATGTGAGAAGAGGTAATCGGGTTTGGGGAAGGGTGTTTGGATCACTCGTCGTCTTCCGACGCGGCCTTCGCGGGCGCGTTGCCCATGGCGGCGTTGATGGTGTCGGCGAGGACCTTGAACTTCTCCTGAAGGGACTTCTCCTGGCGGTCCAGGCTGGAGATCCTGACCTCCATGGTCTCGATGGACTCCTCCAGGTCGCTCTTCAGCTTGTCCTTGTCCTCGACCCTGATCAGCAGGGACCCGGCGGACTTGTAGACGTCGCCGGTGGCGGCGTTGAGCTCTTCGAGCGTCCTCGCCATCTCCCTCTTCTGGGTGTCGAACTGCATCTTCTGGCCGGAGACGGCCTGGAGCTGCTGCTGCACCTGCTGGTACTGGGCGATCTGGTTCTGAAGCTGGGGGCTGATGCCGTTCATTGTCTCACCTTGGCGATGTGCTCCACTTTCTGTACTACCGCGATGCATTCCAGGTATGAGTTGAGGGCCGCCCTCATCGCCGACGAGTCGGCGGCCTCGATGCTTATGACGGCGGTCCCCTCCGTCATCCCGACGGAGGACCGGGTCCTGGGCAGTTCCCTGCCGGATTCCGGACGGATGGATTCGACGGCCGCCCGAGCGGCCTCGCCGTCCATCCGAAGGGTCGCCTTGAGCATCGCTCAGTCGGACTTCAGGACCTTCTTCACGTTGGGTCTCTCTTTGAAGAAGATCTTGGATCCGCATTTCTCGCACTGGAGCCCCAGGGCGTTGACGTTCCTGACGGGCTCGTTGCACTTGGCGCATCTGTACATCGTGGCTCACTGCTCGCTGACCTGAGAGATCTCCCTCTTGGTCTTGGGGGTGTAGGCGCCGGCGGCGAACTTGGTGTCGCAGTGCGCGCAGTACCAGATGCCGGAGGACTGCCTCTTGACGGCAGCGTGGTGGCATACCGGGCACTCGTGCTTCTGTTTCTGCTGGGCCTCGATGTTCTTGATCCTGTTGCGGACGATGACTCCGTATCTGGCTCCGAATCTGCCGGAGCTGCCCGCCTTGACTGTCCTTTTTGCCATGTGGGATCACCCAATGATTTTTCTGATCTCCGCGCCGATCTCCACGGACCTGTCCAGGCACTGGCGAAGCTCGTCAAGGGTGATCGAGCCGCACCCGCCCTTCTGCATGGCCCTGAAGTTGCCGTTGTCGTCGGTCGTGACCGTCAGACGCGCGGTTGAAATCTGCTCTTCGTCGTAGTCGGGGTCTACTATTAATGTGTTTCCGACTTTGGCCTCCGTCACGGAAATGGGCGTGCAGGTCACGGGCAGGGGCTTGTTGGGTCCCTTGCCGTACTGCTCGCCGGGCACGATGGCGGATTTCAGCGCCGCGACGGCGGCGAGGTTGGCGGCATCGAACAGGTTGCCGTCGTGGTCGATGGCGTAGATGTCGATGTAGCACATCCAGACCTCTTCTCCCGGTGTGATGCAGAGCGCCTCCACGTCGACCATGCCGGACTCGCGGATACCGCGGTCCACGACACGGGCCAGCTCGATGGCGTCCTCTCCGGGGGGTCCGGACTCGAAGGTGGGGTGGGCCATGGGTATGAGCTCCATCCCGGTGGTGAGCACTCCGAGGTTCGGGGTGTCGCCGAAGGGTGTGCCGGGGATGATCTTGATCCCGGCGATGACGGTGGTGTTGCCGAGGCGGACCCTGGCGGATCCGTCCGCGGACTCGATGAGGCCCGTCTCGACCTCGATGCTCCTGAAGTCCTTCACGCCGCGGCCGTCCTGCCTCCTGCCCTCCTCGAGCAGGTGCATGATGTGGTCGCGCTTGATCTCGGACATCAACTCGTTGCTCATTCGGATTCCTCCTTGGATTTGGAATAGCGCCTCTTGAGGGCATCGACCTGCAGGTCGTGCACCTCGTGGCAGGCGTTCACGGCCAGCTCGATGGCGTGGTCGAACTCCGCGCGGGTCATGTTCCCGTCCATCTGCAGGAGGACGATCTCGTCGGTCGAGGGCACGATGGCGATGGGCACATCGGCCTGTCCGTAGTTGTCCTCCTCCTTGTTCAGGTCGAGGAGGACCTTCCCGTCGGCCTTCCCGGCGGCGATGGCGGGCACGATGTCCCTCATGGGGATGCCCGCATCGGCGAGGGCCACGGACGCGGCGGTGAGCCCGGCGCACCTGGTCCCGGCGTTGGCCTGGAGGATCTCGATGTACACGTCGATGGACGCGCGGGGGTACAGCTCGGTCAGGACGACCTTCTCGAGGGCCTCGGCGGTGATCTTGGAAATCTCGATGCTCCTCCTGTCGGTCCCGGGCCTCTTCCTGTCGGAGACGGAGTAGGCCTCCATGTTGTACTTGACCTGCACGATCGCCTTCTCGGGGTTCTGGAGGTGCCTGGGGTGGCATTCCCTGGGTCCGTACACGGCTGCGAGGACCTTGTTCTTCCCGATCTCGACGTATGCGGATCCGTCCGCGTTGTGGAGGACGCCGGCCTCGATCTTGATGGGCCTGTGCTGTTCCGCGGTCCTCCCGTCGATGCGCATTCCGTTCTCATCGACCAATACCATATCAGTGTGTCCGCTCATTGTCACTCCTCCCCCTCATCTTCGTCTTCGCTCTGGGGGAGCTTCTTCTCGATAAATTCTTTGATCATGTCTGTGAGGTTGCCGCACTGGGCCTTCTCCTCGATCATCTTGACGGCCTGCACGGCGACGTCGGCGTTCTCCTCGTCCCCGTCGATCCAGACCATCCCGTTGTTCCCGACGGTCACGCGGCAGTCGGTCATGTTCTTCAGCATCGAGATCATGGAACCGCTCTTGCCGATGATCCTGGAGACCTTGGTGTGGGAGACCTTGACGAGCCTCCCTCCCTCGAGCCTCCTGAGGCCCGAGTCCTTCATGGTGACCTGGATCTTCTTGCTCTCGTCCACGGACAGGACCTTCAGGAGGACGACGTTCCCCATCCCGAGGTAGCGGGACGTGTCGCCGAACTCCACCTTCCAGGGGACCTCGTTCACATGCAGCGGCGCCGGGTAGGGCGCCCCGATGTCCACGAGCCAGTTGGAAGGCCCGATGTCGACTATCACTCCGATGACCGTGTCGCCGGATGTGGGCATGTAGCATCCCCTGAGCGGGATGACGCCGACCGTGTTCTGATACACGTTGCGCACGCCCATGACGCTGGCGCGGACTTTCCCCTTGTCGAAGTAGGCGAAGTCCCCGGGTTTCATGCCGGTGCCGTCCAGGACATCGCCCGGGACGACGATCTCGCGCGTCTGTCTGGTGTTTCTTCTCTCCATTCGTATCACTCTGTTAACTTCATTCGTTGATGAGCTTCACGGAGGCCGAGCCCTTCGTCTTGTGCTTCAGCTTCTCCGTCAGCTCCGTTATGGTCCCCGCGGGGATCTCCATGGCTCCGATCCAGTCCCCCTCGGGGGTCCAGACCTCGTGCTCGACGATTCCGTAGTGGGTGATCTCGTCGTAGCATCTGCCGTAGTCCGTGCCCTTGAGCTTGATGGCGATGCGGCTCTTCTCGAATCTTATCGGGATGAGCGGGCGCAGCAGCTTCATCGCCTCCTCTATCTCCTTCTCGAGGGGCTTGAACGCGTCCACGTGGAATTTGGCCTCCTCGAGGGCGAGCTCGATCCTCAGCGGGGGATGGGGCGTGTGGGTCTGGGGGTTGATGGCGTTGGCCGCGATGTATGCGACGACCTGCTGCCTCTTCGCCTCCAGCATCTCCTTGCGCTGCTCGGACGTTATCTGGATGTCTCCCTTCTCGACGATCTTCCTGGCGATCTCCGCCACATCCATGGTCCCGAAGGCCTCCTTGGTCTTGTCCTCGGGGGGCCTGGTGCCTTTGGATGCGTTCTTGAAGACGTCCTCCACCGCCATGTATTCGACTATGTCGAACTTCTTGCCCTGCTTGATCAGGTCGACCACCTTGGGGTCCAGGAGGATCTCGAAGGTCTCCCCGTGGGTCTCCAGGCGGGCGGTAATGGCGTCGTCGAGATTGACCATGGGCCGCGCCTCACATCTTGGCGATGAGGGCGGAGACCTCCTCCTCGGAGAGCCTCGCGAACTTCTCGCCGACCTTGGCGACGCCGATCTCCACGGAGTCGGCCTTGAGCTTCTCCTCGACGGCGGCGGACAGGGCCTTCAGACCCAGCTTCGCGGCCTGCTCGAAGGTCATGCCGTCCTTGAAGTCCTTCTCGAACATGTCCATGACCGTGGCGCGGCCGATGCCGATTCCGGTGGCCTTGTACGCCACGAGGGCGCCCGAGGGGTCGGTCTCGAACAGGTGGGCTCCGAGGTCGTCTGTTCCTGCCACCAGAAGGGCGGTTCCGAACGGGCGGACGCCGCCGTACTGGGTGAAGTTCTGCTCGTAGTCGCAGATCTTCTTCACGAGCATCTCGACGCCTATGTTCTCGCCGAAGTTGACCCTGTGGACCTGCGCCTGCTTCCTGGCCTCGTCGACGAGGATCCTGGCGTCAGCGACCAGTCCGGAGGTGGCGCAGCCGATGTAGTCGTCGATCTCGTGAATCTTCTCGGTGGATTTGGGTTCCAGCAGTTTGCTGGAGATTCTCCTGTCCACGATGAGCATGACTCCGCCGTCGAATTTCACTCCGATGGTCGTGGAACCCTTCTTCACGGCCTCGCGGGCGTACTCAACTTGGAAAAGCCTTCCGTCGGGAGAGAAAACCGTGCTCCCCCTGTCATAAGCCATCTGTCCGGGTTGCATGAAAAACGTGCTCCTATATACTCTAACGCGACTCGAATGGGGGCGCAGTATATAGTGTTTGGCCGTTCGCGCAGCATCGTCTGCGACGCTTGCGCGGAGCGTTGAGCTGGGGGTGCCTGGCGCGCAATGCGCGGAGGGTCCCGGAGCAGTCGAAGGACGATGATCCGGGGATGCCCTCGGACATGGCCTTCTCCAGATGTTCGCGGTCCGAAGGCAGCGAGCGCACGACCGCGTACCCCTTCCCGCAGGTTATGACCTTGGCGGATCCCACGGCGGACACCGCGGATTCGGCGTCGCGCCTGTCGGTTCCCAGGGGCACCTCGAACGCGGTGTAGCGCCTCCTCCCCCGGACGGATTTCACGGTCATCGTCCCACGCCCACATTCCCCGCGGATATAACGTTTCCCGAGGTTTAGGTCAGGCTTACGGCCTTCCGGCCCGTCGGAACGTCGGGGTTGCCCGCGCGAACGGTCGATTCCGAGCCAGAATATTACGAATTCAAATTTCGTGTTAAATCCTAGCTGGATGTATCAAATTAATCTGATTTTTACAGAGCCAGATTCTGAAAAAACGAAAAGCCGAGTATCCAGGGTTCTTAAAGAATTCAGTTGTTGAAATGTTATTTAAATTCGTTCGTATAGTTACGAAGAATCGGTAAAACGGATACAAAATCTCCTGTTGCATTATCAGTTAGGATAATACGAAAAATCAAGGTAATCGGAGACGCTGGCTAAGAAAAATTTAGTCTACCCTAAAAATATTAGGCGCCATGAAACACATCTTTACAAAAAGCGTATAATAAAAACAGCGTGAATATATAATGATTTCATCGAAGGCATTAAAATACCGCTTAGTGGTATCCTCGCACGTTCCAAACACCAAGTTGGTAACGGAGGCAATGACTTGAGCAAATCGGCATTGGTTATCGGTGGAGGAATCGCTGGAATCCAAGCTTCGTTGGATCTTGCAGACCGCGGAATTCACGTCTACCTGGTGGACAAGGCGCCCACCATCGGCGGAGTGATGTGCCGTCTGGACAAGACCTTCCCGACGAACGACTGTTCCGCGTGTATCCTCTCCCCCAAGATGGCGGACTGCGCCGGACACCCGAACATCGACGTTCTGACCTACCACGAGGTCCAGAAGGTCGAGGGTCAGGCTGGAGACTTCAAGGTCACCGTCCTGAAGAAGGCCAGGTACGTCAACCCCAAGGAGTGTACCGGATGCGGAGACTGTGTCACCAAGTGTCCTGTCAAGAACATCCCGGATGAGTACGAGTTCGGCCTTGTCAACAGGAAGGCCATCTACATACCCCACGCGCAGGCTGTGCCCCGTGTCGCCATCATCCAGGGCGACCGCTGCAACATGATTCAGAAGGGCAAGTGCGGACTGTGCTCCAAGGCCTGCGGAAAGGGTGCTATCCACTACGACGACAAGGATGAGATCATCACCCTCGAGGTCGGATCCATCGTCGCCGCTCCCGGATTCCAGGTCTGGAACGCCGAGATTGCGACCGAGTACGGATACGGCAGGTTCAAGAACGTCGTCACGGCCATCGAGTACGAGAGGCTGATGTGCGCGTCCGGACCCCACAGGGGACACATCGTCATCCCCTCCAGCGGAGAGGACCCCAAGAAGATCGCCTACATCCAGTGCTGCGGATCCAGGTCCCAGAAGACCGGATGGAAGAAGTACTGCTCGTCCGTGTGCTGCATGTACGCCGTCAAGCAGGCAATGATCACCAAGGAGCACGGAGACCTCCAGGAAGACATCTTCTTCATGGACATCAGGTCCTACGGAAAGGAGTTCGAGGCCTACATCCACAGGGGAGAGCGCGAGTACGGCATCAACATGCACAGGGCCGCCCGCGTCTCCAACATCGAGGAGGACCCCGAGACCAAGAAGCTGACCGTGAACTACACGAACGCCGACGGCGACGCCGTCAGCGACGAGTTCGACATGGTCGTCCTCTCCGTCGGTCTGGTTCCCCCCGTGAACGCCCAGGAGTTCGCCGACACCCTCGGAATCGAGCTCAACGAGTACGGCTTCTGCAAGACGACCGTGTTCCACCCGCTCGAGACCACCAAGGACGGTATCTTCGTCACCGGAGCCTTCGCCGCCCCCAAGGACATCCCGACCTCCGTCGCCGAGGCATGCGGATCCGCCGCCAAGGCCGGAGCATGGATCGTCGACAAGGACTTCACCCCCTGCGCACCCAAGGTGTACCCGCCCGAGAAGGACGTCGCCGGAAAGGAGCCCAGGATCGGAGTCTGGGTCTGCCACTGCGGAATCAACATCGGATCCGTGGTCGACGTCCCCGCCGTCGCCGCCTACGCCAAGACCCTGCCCAACGTCGTCCTCGCCGAGGAGTCCCAGTACGCTTGCGCACAGGACTGCCTGGAGGCCATCTCCAAGGCCATCTCCGAGCACGACCTCAACAGGGTCGTCGTCGCTTCCTGTACCCCGAGGACCCACGAGCCCCTGTTCAGGGAGGCCTGCAGGAACGGAGGACTGAACAAGTACCTCTACAACATGGCCAACATCCGCGACCAGTGCTCCTGGATCCACATGCACGAGCACGAGGCCGCCACCGCCAAGGCCAAGGACCTCCTCAGGATGGCCATCGCCAAGGCGCGTCTCCTCGAGCCCCTCGTCGGAGCCGAGATCCCGGTCACCAACGCCGCCGCCGTCATCGGTGGAGGAATCACCGGAATGACCGCCGCCCTCGACATCGCCGCCCAGGGATACCCCGTGCACCTCGTCGAGAGGGAGAACGAGCTGGGAGGATACGCCCGCAACTTCTGCTTCAAGGAGGACGGAGTGTCCGTCAAGGACTTCCTGGCCGAGACCATCAAGAAGGTCCAGGACAACAAGCTGATCACCGTGCACCTCGGCGCCACCGTCAAGGACATCCCCGGATACGTCGGTAACTTCAAGCTGCAGCTCGCCGACGGCGGAGAGTTCCCCGTCGGAGCCGTCCTGTTCGCCGTCGGAGCCAAGGCCTACGAGCCCACCGAGATGAACTTCGGATCCGACAGCAAGGTCATGACCCAGACCGTCGCCGAGAAGAAGATGGAGGACGGATCCTTCAACGGAAAGGACGTCGTCTTCATCCAGTGCGTCGGTTCCAGGAACGACAAGGTCGCATACTGCAGCAGGGTCTGTTGCGCCGCGTCCTGCAGGGAAGCCATCAAGATCAAGATGGCCGACCCCACCGCCAACGTCACCATCATCCACAAGGACATCAGGACCTACGCGTTCCGCGAGGAGCTGTACCTGAGGGCCTGCCAGATGGGCGTCAAGTTCGTGAGGTACCCCGAGGGACAGCCTCTGCCCGCCTACGACGGCAACGTCGTCAAGGTCTACGACGCCACGCTCGGCGCCGACCTCGAGATCCCCGTCGACACCGTCATCCTGGCCGCCGGAATCTCGCCCGACAGGGAGAACAAGGAGAACCTCGCCAAGATGGTCAAGGTCCCCATCTCCAAGGACGGATTCTACTTCGAGGCCCACCAGAAGCTGAGGCCCGTCGACTTCGCCACCGAGGGTGTCTACGTCGCCGGAGCAGCCCACTGGCCCAAGTTCATGGACGAGTGCATCGCCCAGGCCTCCGGAGCCGCCTCCAGGATGCTGACCGTCATCTCCAAGGACAAGATCATCTCCGAGGGTATCACCGCGGTCTCCAACCCCGACCGCTGCGACGGATGCGGAGTCTGCGTCGGATGCTGCGACTACAACGCCGTCTCCCTCGTCGACCAGCCCGACGGAAGCGTCAAGAGCTACGTCAACGCCGGTCTGTGCAAGGGATGCGGATGCTGCGTCGCTTCCTGCCCTGCAGGTGCGATGGAGCAGAGAGGCTTCAGGAGCAAGCAGATCATCGCCGAGATCGATGCGTGTCTCGACTACCCCGTGGGAGGACAGTGATTACCATGGCAGATTTCGAACCGAGAATCGTGACTTTCTGCTGCAACTGGTGCTCGTACGCCGGAGCCGATGGAGCCGGTGTCGCCAGGCTGCAGATGCCCACCAACTTCCGCATCATCAGGACGATGTGCTCCGCTCGTGTGGACCCCGAGTTCATCCTCAGGGCCTTCGCCAAGGGCGCCGACGGAGTCATGGTCCTGGGATGCCACCCCGCGGACTGCCACTACATCGGAGGCAACTACAGGGCCAGGAGGAGGGTCGCCCTCCTCAGGATGGTCCTGGAGCAGTACGGATTCGACCCCAAGAGGCTCAAGCTCGAGTGGGTCTCCGCGTCCGAGGGAGAGAAATTCCAGAAGACAATCGTCGAGTTCGTTGACACGATCAAGGAGCTCGGACCCACCCCGCTCGTAAAGGAGGCGAACTGATGGGATTCTTCGACAAGCTATTCAAGAAGAAGGACAACGAACCGAAGGCGGAGAAGGCTGCGGCCAAGGCGCCCGCGGCCCCCAAGGCCGAGGCCCCCAAGGCGAAGCCCGCCCCGTCCTCCACCGGCAACCCCGGACCGTACGACTTCATCGTACCCCCCGTGGCCAACCCCAACGACGGCAAGATCCCCAAGGAGGCCATCCTCCCCGCCGCCGACCTCGGACCCCTCCTCCCCGGAGCGCCCCCCGGCGGCAAGATCAAGCTGGCCGTCTACTGGTGCGCCGGATGCGGCGGATGCGACGTGTCCCTGCTGGACACCCACGAGAGGCTGCTGACCATCGGCGACATGGCCGACATCGTCATGTGGCCCGTCGCCGCCGACGGAAAAGAGAAGGACATCGAGGCCATGGAGGACGGCGAGATCACCGTCACCCTCATCAACGGAGCCGTCAGGAACACCGAGAACGAGCACATGGCCAAGCTGCTCAGGCAGAAGTCCAAGATCCTCGTCGCCTACGGAAGCTGCGCCGCCTTCGGAGGCAGCCCCGCTCTGGCCAACCTCGTGCCCGGCGGAGCCAAGGACATCCTCGACTACGTCTACACGAAGACGCCCACCTCGGCGAACTTCCAGGGCGAGTACCACAAGGATGCCCCGCAGATGCCCCAGGAGAAGACCCAGGTGCCCGAGGGAGAGCTCACGCTCCCCGTGCTGTACGACACCGTCAAGACCCTCGACCAGGTCGTCGACGTCGACTACACCATCCCCGGATGCCCGCCTCTCCCCGAGTCCATCAGCCAGCTGCTGAAGGCCGTCGCCGACTTCGTGTACAACGGAGTCCCCCTCCCGCCCAAGGGAGCCATCGTGGGAGTCACCACGAAGACCCTGTGCGAGGAGTGCCCCAGGGTGAAGACCGGCGCCAGGATCACCGAGATCAAGGAGCCCTACCAGGTGGACGTCGATCCCACCCAGTGCCTGATGGAGCAGGGAATCCTGTGCCTCGGACCCGCCACCATGGGCGGATGCGGCGCAAGGTGCACCAGGGTCGGACAGCCCTGCCGCGGATGCTACGGAGCGTCCCCGGATGTGCAGGAGCAGGGAGCTTCCATCTTCACCGCCGTCGCATCGCTGTTCCCCATCCTGGATGAGGACCCGATCTGCGGAGAGGACAAGATCATCGAGATCATGAGCACGATCAAGGACCCGCTCGGATACTTCTACGCGTACACGCTCGGGAAGTCTCTGATCAAGAGGGCCGTCGTCGAGAACAAGGGAGGTAACTGAAATGACCGGACCTACTATTTGGGACGAGAAGACGAAAGTCACGACCAAGCGCGTGACCGTCGACCCCATCACGCGTCTCGAGGGACACGGGAAGATCGAGATCTTCCTGGATGACAAGGGAGACGTCGAGAACGCCTACTGGCAGATCCCCGAGCTCAGAGGGTTCGAGAGGTTCTGCATCGGCAGGAGGGTCACCGAACTCAACCAGATCACCGCCAGGCTCTGCGGTGTGTGCCCCGGCGCGCACCACATGGCGGCGACCAAGGCCATCGACGGATGCTACAACGCCAAGCCCACCCCGACCGCCTACCTCATCAGGGATGCGTTCTACAACGCCCACTTCGTCCACAGCCACATCGCGCACTTCTACGCCCTGGCTGCCCCGGACTTCGTGTGCGGACCCGCGGCCCCCGCCGCGGAGAGGAACGTCCTCGGTGTCGTCGGACACGTCGGTCTCGAGCTCGGAGGCGCCGTCATCA
Organism: Lachnospiraceae bacterium; assembly: GCA_963645865.1. Classification (GTDB taxonomy): domain Archaea; phylum Thermoplasmatota; class Thermoplasmata; order Methanomassiliicoccales; family Methanomethylophilaceae; genus Methanoprimaticola. The sequence goes on along the minus strand of CAVIUM010000023.1, from coordinate 7,480 downwards.
AGACCCGCAGGGAGGCTCAGTCCATCCAGGCCATCCTGGGCGGAAAGCCCACCCACCCCCTCATCGGTGTTCCCGGAGGAGTCTCCAAGGGAGTCTCCAAGGAGGAGCAGCAGACCATGATCGGATACGCGGAGGACATGGTGGCATTCGCCAAGAAGTCCCTCGAGGTGTTCAAGAGCGTGGTCCTCGAGAACAAGGAGTACATGGACATCGTCCTCAACAAGGACCTGTACTACCACGAGACCTACCACATGGGACTCGTCAACGACAAGGACCAGTTCGAGATCCACGACGGAAAGGTCAAGGTCGTCGACCAGAAGGGTGCCGAGAAGGAGAAGTACGACCCGTACGACTACCTCGACCACATCGCCGAGGCTTCCGAGCCCTGGTCCTACGAGAAGTTCCCGTACCTCAAGAACCCCGGATACAAGGGGCTCGTCGACGGACCGGACTCCGGTCTCTACAGGGCCTCCCCGCTGTCCAGGCTGAACGTGTGCAAGTGCATGCCCACCCCGGTCGCCCAGGAGGCGCTCGAGGAGTACCGCGGCATCCTGAAGGACGCCGGAGTCGACGGACCCTGCCAGTTCACCCTGTGCACGCACTGGGCAAGGATCATCGAGATGATCTGCTGCGCCGAGAAGTGCCTCGAGGACGTCCAGAACCCCGACATCCTCAACGGCGACATCAAGCAGCACGACCTGGTCCCCGGCGGAAGGGGAGTCGGTTGCGTCGAGGCTCCGAGGGGAACCCTGACCCACGACTACACCTGCGACGAGAACGGAATCGTGACCGCCTGCAACCTGGTCGTCGGAACGACCAACAACAACGGTCCCATCTGCATGGACGTCGCGAAGGCCGCCAAGGGTCTGATCCACAACTTCGAGGTCTCCCCCGGTCTGCTGAACATGGTCGAGATGGCGTTCAGGGCTTACGACCCCTGCAACTCCTGCGCTACCCATGCTCTGCCCGGCCAGATGCCGATCACCGCGGTCATCAGGAACTCGGACGGATCCGTGTACGACACGATCTCCAGGAACTGATCGAAACCGGGGAGGCTTCGGCCTCCCCATTCCATTTCTCGAACATCTTGTACACATCATGGGGTGCACAAGTAGGTGTACAAGAAAGTGGACAAGATACGCAACATTCAAATAGGATAATCATTGCATATCCGATATGCAACTCGAGGACATCCCGACGTTCGGTCCCGATTAGGGGGTATCCGAACTCATGGCGGCCCTCGAAGCAGCGAAGGGATGTTGCAGGGTCCTGGAAGGGAAGAGGATCGGAGCGATCCTGAAGGAAGCATCCCTCATTCGTGCGGTCCATTCGTCATTGGCCATAGAAGGCAACGGATTGGAAGTCCACGAGGTCGCCGACATCCTCAACGGCAAACAGGTTATCGGGCCGTTCGATGAGATCGTAGAGGCTGAAGATGCGCTGAAAGCATACGATCTCATCGATTCTCTGGATACATGGGTCGTCGATGATTTCCTCAGAGCCCAGGACGAGATGACATTCGGCCTCGTGGAGGAACCCGGATTCAGGACGGTAGGGGTGGGGGTGTTCGAAGGGGACAGACTCATCTACAAGGCTCCCGACGCATCGGAGGTCGGAACCATGATGGATAGGCTGTTCGAGTGGTGTTCCGAGTCTGATCTGCCCGCTCCGATCATCGCTTCTGTAGCTCACTTCTACATCGAATCGATCCACCCATTCGTCGACGGGAATGGCCGGATGGGACGTCTTTGGAGTACGAAGATCCTCGTAGAAAGCGACCCTCTGTACCGTCTGGTTCCGATGGAAGTCTACATGGGCGGACACAAGGACGAGTATTATGCGGCCCTGGAGGGAAGTCAGCACCAAGACGGATTCGATTGCACGGAGTTCGTCAGATTCTGTCTCGGGTGCTTCATCTCGGCCTTCAGCGACCTGCAGCAGATCGAGGAAGAGGAGATGGAGGAGCTCCTTTCCGCGATGACCTGCGATCCTATGGGTCTGGAGGAGATCATGGATGCCATGGGGATGACAGATCGTGGCAGGTTCATCGAGTCGCATATCCGTCCAGCTATGGAATACGGGCTGATCTCGCAAATCGGGATGAAGAATTCTGATTGTTATCGCAGACTCGTTTGATCCAGTATCAGGAATACTTGGCCCTGCGCTGAGGACGTCTCGGCTCCTTGCCAGGGAGATCCTTCCATCTGCTCTGGTCGCGTCCCTTGATCATCAGGTCGGACCTCCTGCCGAGGTCCACGCCGTCGAGGAGATAGAGATGAGCATCGTCGAGATTCATCAGGTCGCTATTGAGGATGGGTCCGAGCAATTCGTCCCCGATCGTGTTCACAGGGGATCCACCGAGCATCCTGTTGAAAGCGGGCACGACGATGAAGCTCCTGGGAAGCGCAAGATACCTCTCGGACGGACCTTCTTTGAACGTGCCTCTCATCCAGCAGGGTTCGGAGGTCTGTCTCCCGACGCCGTCCCTGAACATGACCGCGGGGTGGTTGTGGGCCATCACTAAGGTGTCGCAGTCCATGACCTCGGCTGAAGGCCAGGTGTGGCCATGGACGAATCCAGTATCTCCGACTTTCAGCCCTGAAGCGGGTCTGACGTTCACCTTGGATGGCAGGAACTCTTCGATACCTGTGTCGTGGTTGCCACGGACCACATCGATCATGTCGAAGCGTTCGAACAGCTCTTCGAAGAAGTCGGGGATCTCCGCATACTCCTGTTTGGAGGAGCCCGGCACGGAGTCCTTCACATCCCCTATGACGATGAGACGGTTCGCATCATCCCCTGCGGCCTCGATGATGGCGTTCAGCATGTCGCGGGTGTGGGAGACCAGATGGAAGCCCTTCTTCCTCAGATGGGATTCGACGCCGATGTGGAGGTCGCCTATGACGAGCGAGTAGTCCGCCATGAGCGCGGGGATGCCGTAGACCGGTTGGAGGTCGCTCATCTCAGGCCTTCTCTCAGAACGGTCGGTATGGAATCTATGATATCCGTGGCGATAAGGCCGTAGGATTTCGATGCGAAGGCATCCTCTCCGGCCTTCCCACAGATGTACGCCCCGAGGCATGCGGCATCGAACGGATCCATGCCCTTGCTGAGGAGTGATGCGACGCATCCCGCGAGGACATCTCCTGTACCTGCGCCAGTCATGGCGGGGGTCCCGGTCTTGTTGATGCGCGTCCTGGCACCGTCCGTGACGGTGTCCGCAGCGCCTTTCAGGAGGATGGTCGCGCCCATTATGCGGGCCAGGTCCTCGGGATTGCCTCCGCCGAGACGCTCGAACTCGCCGCGATGAGGGGTGAGAACAGCTGGACATTGCAGCCTCATGCCGGCGATGGCGGTGAGGCCGTCGGCATCGACCACCAGGGGCACGCGGCAACCGGAAACGAATCCGCGGACCGCTTCCATCGTATCGTCCGATGTCCCCAGGCCGGGGCCGATGAGCACTGCGTCGTAGTTCTCGGATTCCCGGAGCAGGGGCTCCACGGAATCGGGGGTCAGCCTGTCTCCGGGAAGATCGGTGATCATGAGCACGGGGGAGGCCCTGGCGAGGTCCGAGTGGACCGAAGCGGGCGAGAACAGTCTGACGATGTCCGCGCCCGTCCTGAGGGCGGAGCATGCGGCCATGGCCGGTGCTCCGAAGTACGGGCCACCGGCGATGATCATGAGGCGCCCGTTCTGACCCTTGTGGCTGTCCCTCCCGGGGATGGGGTATCTGAGCATGTCTCCCGGTCCGACGCATCTGTATGCGTCGTACGGGATGCTTATGTCGGCGATGACGATCTCCCCGCAGTTCTCCTTGGACATGCCGGTCTTCATGTCCATGAAGGTCACGGTGATGTCCGGCCTGATCGTCAGATCCGTCCCCAGCCCCGAGGGGACATCTATGGAGACGATCGTCTTTCCGGACGCCTGGGCTTCCGTTATGAACGTCCTGTACGGTTCACGGATTCTCCCTCCGACGCCTGTGCCGAGCGCGCAGTCGACGATGACGTTCGCATCGTTCAGGAGCGTCCCCGAATACTGCTCTATGGAGCATTCGAGAAGCGAGTAGTAGAATCTGGATTCGTCCGAGTGGATCCTGGACGGTTCGCAGAGCAGGGCCACCTTTGCAACAGAAGGGTCCATGAGCAGGGCGGCGGCGAATCCGTCGCCCCCGTTGTTCCCGGGACCGCAGACGAAAAGGCAGCGCTCTCCCGGGAATCTCGTTTTCAGGACCTCGGCCACCTTGGAGCCTGCCGTGCCCATGAGGTCCCTGACCTTCACGCCCAGGGCCTCGGCGTTGGCATCGGACACCCTGGAATCCAAGGGCGTCATCAAGGCGATCGCCTTCCCTGGTTCTGGACGAGGATCTCCCCGATCTTCGGGAGAAGTTCTGTCTTGGACATCTTTCCCTTCTCGACCTTCACGCACCCGTGCTTCGAGCGCGGATTCTTGGGGTAGGACATGTCGTCCCTGACCTCGTATTCCAGGTCGAGGATCATCGCGCCTTTGGCGATGATGTCGAGGTTTGGATCCGCGACGCACAGGCTCTTGGGGAGCCTCCTGCCGCCGGCCCTGGTGAGGTTGATGTCGAAATACTCGGGCCAGAGCGTAATCGCCACATCCGGATCGTATGCCATGTCCGAGGCTATCGAACCGATGATAATAACTCTATCGAAACAGCGTCCGAATGGAGAGTTGGAGAAAAAGATCCCGGACCCTCGGAAGTTCGCAGGGTCCGGATGTAAATGTTTGGTGATCACTCAAGCAGCACTGCGTTGATGGCGCCGTCCTGGCCGGGCCTGGACGTGACGATGGCATCGCCGATCTCGGTGGAGATGGTGGCGCCCTTGTTCATGATGTTACGCTGGACGTAGTTGGGGTCGGACGGGTTGGACTTGACGGTGAGGATCTTGACCTTCTTCACCGTGTTCGTCTTCTTGTCGACGACGTTTGCGTACTGGGCGCTGAGCATCCCAACCTTGACACTTCCGCCGGCTCCGCGATACTGCTTCAGGGTCTGCTCACCGAGTTTGGTGAACTGCTTCTCCCTGCCGATCTCGAACTTCCTCTTCCCGTGGCTGGCGACGAGCCTGCCGCCAGTGGGTTTCCTGTTGGATTCACCCTGCCAAAGTGCCATAGTAATCAAACCACGCCAATTAGGATACCGTATTTAAACCTTCGCGGGTGCATCCGCAGGACCGGGGGCGTTTCCGTCGTCCCCGGGCCTCCGGACGCGGTTTTCAATGGTCCGTCGGGCCGATGAGCTTCACATCGACCTTGCCATCGTTCACGTCGACTATCGCCATGTACCCGTCCTTCGCGGGCCCGGGGTTGACGAATGTCGTGCCGTCCCTCTCCACGACGCCGATGGCCTCATGGATGTGTCCGGAGAGGGCGAGTATCGGGTGGTACCTCTTGACGATGTCCTTGATCGCGGGACTCCCGACGCTCTGCCCGGAGGGTATCTGGTCCAGGGTGCCGAAGGAGGGGGCGTGCGTCATGAGGATCATCCCCTCGTCACAGTTGCCCTCGAGTCCGTCGTAGATGTCGTCCTCCTCGAGTTCGAAGGGGGTGCCGAAGATCGTGATGTTGGATCCGCCCAGGCCCACGAGCCTGTATCCGCCGACCTCCGCGGTGTTGCCATGCATGTCTACAGCGACGGAGGAGATCTTCTCGGCGAAGTCCAGAGGGTCGCAGTTGCCGGGTATGGCGTAGACCTTGGAGTCTATCTTGGACAGGATGTCCGCGGCCTCCTCCCCGGTGCCGAAATCGGTCACGTCCCCCAGGCAGAGGACGAACTCGGCGTTGTGCCTGTGGATCATGTCGTTGATCTTGTCGATGACGGAGGCCTTCTGATGGAGGTCCGTGAAGACGAGGAATCTCATGTCCCGTGAATGGAGCGGGCCGTACTTTAACCCGTTGCGGGTCCCGTCATGAGGAAATAGATAGACTGATTCCGGTCAGACATGAAGCATCTGTTCTTCCTGGTGGCCATAATGTCCGGGGTCATGTGGGGCTCCGCAGGGGTGTTCGTCAGGGAGCTCAGCGCCGCGGGCATGGACAGCACGACGATCGTGCTGTCCCGCGTGTTCCCGGCCATGATAATGATGCTTCTGCTGATCCTCGCCACGGACAGGTCCATGCTGCGCATCAGGAGGAAGGATGCGGTGATGTTCCTCGCCTGCGGTCTGTCGATGCTCATCGTGAACGTCTCATATACGATATCCGCGGAGACCCTGTCGCTCTCGTTCGCGGCGGTCCTCCTGGGGTTGTCGCCGGTGTTCATGCTCATCCTGGCGCGCGTGGTGTTCGGGGAGAGGATAACGGTGAAGAAGACGTTCTGCATGGTCGCGGCCGTGTTCGGATGCGTCCTGGTCAGCGGGGCGCTCGAGGGGAGTCAGACCCTGTCGATCTTCGGGGTGTCGGTCGGATTGGTCGGAGCCGTCCTCTATGCCACGTACGGCATCCTGACGAAGCGCGCGGCCTCCGAGGGATATTCGGTCTTCACCACGCTGTTCTACTGCCTGCTGATAGTCGCCGTAGCGCTGATCCCCATCAGCGACACCGATCTCCTCATAAGCTACACGACCGAGAGCTGGAGCAATGCCGGATTCATACTGCTGCACGCGGCGGCCGCTTCGTTCCTGCCCTTCATCTGCTATTCCATCGCCATGGCGAGGGTGGAGGCTGGAGCCGCTTCGATCCTCGCATCCTGTGGGGAGCCCACGGCCGCGGCGATATTCGGGCTTCTGATCTACGTCGAGATCCCGTCCGTGCCCATGGTCATAGGCATGATCATCGCGATAGTCTCCATGGCCGTGATGTGCTCGCCGGAGAAGATCCTCCGGCATCACCATCATGAAGCGTGACAGGTCCCGGGAATCGGAATTTTGAGAAGAGTGGCGTGGAGGGGGGGATTCGAACCCCCGGGTCACATGGTGACATCAGATTAGCAGTCTGACGCCTTGCCAGGCTGGGCCACCTCCACTTAATCCGCCCCAAGGCGACTTGATTCTTAAAGATTGGTATGGGGAATTCAGTGGTCCGGCCTCCTCTAATATAGAGTATTATATTATACGATAGAAGGAGCGGAGGTGGGGCGGGGGCCAATCCCGGTATGCGGCGATCGGAACGTTCCGACCTCCGGATCGTTCAGATTCTGGTTCGAATCCGGCTGAATCCGCCTGGCTGAAGTCTTCAATAGCTTTTTTGGACCCATAGTATATTATATGAGTGGGATGTACAGGGATTTGCGCGAGGCGCGGAGAGCCCTTGGAGACAAGGACTCATCCGGACAATTCGCGAAGTGGATATCGAGGATCTTCGGCCTAAATCACAAGGCTTATATACCTCCCCGATATACACGGGAATGCGCGGCCCGCGAAGACGGGTTGCGACGATGGAGAATCATGATCTCCGCCCCTTGGGCGTGCACTCATGAATTCTGACGTTCGATGCTACGAATGTTCCGTTAGACGGA
>CAVIUM010000022.1:3381-24484 GCA_963645865.1 Lachnospiraceae bacterium | reverse complement strand
CAACAAGCTCACGATGACGGTGCAGTTCTTCGAGGACAACCGCCTCATCTTCCACATCTCGTTCGACGGAGATTGGTGAAACTCAATCGGGTCGCGGGATCGCCTGCGGCCCGAACCTTCTGAACACCCAAGCCGGCGACCGCGGATGCGGCGTCGCACGCGTATGCAAGGGGATCATCGGACCGTCGTGACCGCGGTCCACCGACCGAGCGGGGGATTTTCTTAAATCGGACCCCCGTATACGCCGGACCATGGGAGTCAAGAGAGCAGCGGGCTCGTTCTTAGCGGGCCTGATCATGACCCTGGCCTTGGTCGTCGTGGTCCCCATCCTGATCAACAAATACATCACGGGCATCGTCGCCGATGCCGTGGGGGACAACAGCTTCCTCTTCCTCACATCCGATGTCCTGACATGGCTGATCGTCTACGGCATCCTCTTCGCGTTCATGATCTTCCTGGGGGCCGGCGGGATCTTCAAAAAATTCGGGGTCGTCGGAATACTCGGGCTCATCACCGCCTATTGGCTGATGGGCAACATCAAGGGTGCCATCCTCCCGCTGCTGATCCTGTGCGCGGTCCTGGTGGTCTCGTGGAACCTCGATTTGAGGAAGAAGCGCCGCGAATCCGCTGATAGTAATAGCCAAGACTAATCGGAATTTCGTGGATTATGCATCCAACTCCCCATCTCTTTTAAATATGATGTCCTAATCGGAGTTTTGCAGGAGGCGCCTCGACCGCACCGGTCAACAGTCGTTTTCCTCCTTTAACCCGACTTTCCGCTCAATCGCGGTCGGCGTTCCTGCCAACGAGCTCTTCGTATCTCGCGCAGATTTCCTCACGGTCCTCCTTCTCGAAATTGTTGGTGTACAGGAGACCGTACATCACCGCGGTCACGAGGAGCGGGATGAGGAACGTGACGTAGTTGAACACGATCCTGGCGACGTCGTTGCCCATGTAGACGGACAGGAAGAACATCATCATGAACGCCCCCAACGCGGCGAATGCGGAGAGGAGCCTGTGCTTCGCGCCCTCCCACAGGTAGTAGTCCCTGGGGGCGGAGGATTCGACCTTCGCGCCGATACCGCGGAATATCTGCCACGGGAGGATGAGCGCCGGGATGAACATGGACAGCATGATCGTCACGGCGAGCATGGTCTTCCAGCTCATCACGTCCAGGAAGTACGGGTTCACGAACAGGTACGACGAGATCATCAGCCCCATGATGAACACGTAGAGGGAGATGCTCAGCGACCCCCTGAAGTTGAACAGATGGGGGACCTTCGGAGGGTCCAGGACGACCTTCTCCACGTCGATGATCGTGGGGATCATGAAGAACTTCTCCGCCCTACCCCTCCTGTGTTCCCCGGCGTGCCTCTGCATGGTCGCCATGACCGTGGGGATGTATTTGCGCAGGTAGGCGGATATGACGCAGGTGACCCCGATCGAGGTGAACAGGATCACCGACAGCGTCCCGAGGAACCCGATGACGGCGTTCACCGGCCATTCGAGACGGATCCCGACGGCTCCGAACATGTCGCAGATGGCCTGGGCGTAGTAGTACTCGTCCGTGATGAAGTTGAACACCCACATCACCAGCGTAAGGATCACGGCGAACCCGAACACGGTCCATTTCGAGAACACCCCTTCGGGCATAATCATGGCGCACGGTATGCCGAGCACAGCGAAGCCGAAGGTGAACGAGAGGCACAGGAGCTCCACCCACTTGGTGAACGTGACCGCCTCGATGCAGATTATCGCGAGGATCCAGAACAGGATGCATACCCCGGCGAAATACGGGAATATGCGGGTGATGCGCGCGTCGTCCATCATCTTGGGCGCGCGGCTGTCGGGGCGCTGCACGCGGAGGGCGACCTGATCGACCCTCTCGCTGGCGTTCTCCACGGCTTCATCCAGTCGACTGTTCATCATACATCCTAACCGTTGAATCTATTTAAGGCGTCCAGCGCGTCCTTTATCAGAACCGAAGGTATGGGGAAGCGCATGGCAGAGCAGAACGGGCTGAAGAATCGCGGACGTTCCCCCGAGGACATGAGGGAGAGGCTGGCCGCCGCGGAGGCCTTCACCGGAGCGGAGCTGACGGAGATCTCCAAGGGCGGGATCGACGCGGAGACCGCCTCCAAGAACATCGAGAACATGATCGGCACCGTCCAGATCCCCCTGGGATACGCCGGGCCCGTGCACATCGAGGGGTCCGCCGCGCAGGGCGATTTCCTGATCCCCCTGGCGACCACCGAGGGCGCCCTCGTGGCATCCATCTCCCGCGGGATGTCCGTCATGAACGACGGCGGAGGCGTGCGCGCCATGGTGTTCGGCGATGCGATGACCCGCGCCCCGGTATTCCGCGTCGACGGAATCGGGCATGCGAAGGAGGTCATGGACTGGATCGGCGCCCATCGCGCCGAGATCGATTCCGCGGTCGCGGGGACCACCTCCCACGGGAAGCTCGTGGATATCGAGATGTTCCCCTCCGGACGCAGCCTGTTCACCCGCTTCTCGTTCGAGACCGGCGATGCCATGGGCATGAACATGGCCACCATCGCCAGCGAGGCCGTCGGGAGGCTCATCGAGAAGGAGACCGGGGCGGTCATGGTGTCCGTCTCCGGCAACATGTGCTCCGACAAGAAGCCCGCGGCGGTCAATATGATCGAGGGTCGCGGGAAGTGCGTCGTGGCCGAGGCGACCATCCCCAAAGCGGTCGTCGAGGGGCGTCTGCACACCACTTCCGAAGCCATCGTCGAGATCAACTACCGCAAGAACCTGGTCGGCAGCTCCATCGCCGGCACCCTCGGCGCCAACGCCCACGCGGCCAACATGGTCGCGGCGCTGTATCTCGCCACCGGACAGGACCCCGCCCAGGTGGTCGGAGGCAGCATGACCATGACCACCTGCGAGGACATCGACGGGGATCTGTACATCGCCGTCAGGATGCCGACCGTCGAGGTCGGGACGGTGGGGGGAGGCACAAGGCTCCCCTGTCAGAGGGAGGGGCTGTCGATGATCGGATGCCTCGGGGACGGGAAGGCGAGGAAGCTCGCGGAGATCGTCGCCGCCACAGTCCTGGCCGGGGAGCTCTCCACCCTAGCCGCGCAGGCGGCCGGGCAGCTCGGGAGCGCCCACGCCAGGCTCGGACGCTGAAAACCATTCTTCCCGACACCCGCGGGGCGCGTTCGCGCGCCCGCGCGGGTAATATATACAGCACCCCCGATTGCCTCGGCATATGCCAGTCATCAACTTCAAGTACAGCGACCTCTGCACGATGCTGGGCGAGGACGTCCCGGAGCAGACGCTCATCGAAAGGATCCCGATGATAGGCGCCGATATGCACGAGACCGAGGGCGAGACCGACGACATGTCGGTGGAATTCTTCCCCGACCGCCCCGACCTCTACAGCGTCGAGGGTCTCGCCAGGGCGCTCAGGGCCTTCCTCGACATCAAGCCCGGGATGCAGACCTATCCGGTCGGACGCTCCGGTCTCGAGGTCTTCATCGACCCCAAGGTGAAGGAGGTCCGTCCGTACTTCCTCTGCGGCGTCGTCCGCGACGTCGAGATCACCGACGAGTTCCTCAGGTCCCTCATGGAGCTGCAGGAGAAGCTCCACATCACCATCGGGAGGAAGAGGAGCAAGCTCGCCATCGGCATCCACGACCTCTCGAAGGTCAGGGCGCCGTTCACATACACTCTCAAGGAGCCCCGCTCCGTGAGGTTCGTCCCCCTCGCCATGGACGAGGAGCTCGACCTGGCCCAGATCCTCGAGAAGAACGAGAAGGGCAGGGAGTACAACAGGCTCCTGGACGGGTTCTCCGAGTACCCCGTCATCTTCGATGCGGACGGACAGGTCCTGTCCTTCCCGCCGATCATCAACGGAAGGCTGACCACGGTCACCGTCGGCAGGCACGACTTGTTCATCGACGTCACCGGAACCGACCGCAAGGCCGTCAAGGGCGCCCTGGACATCGTCGCCACCGCCATCGCCGAGCGCGGAGGGAGGATCGAATCGGTCACAATGCACGACGGGGACGAGGTTTTCGAGTCCCCCGACCTCTCCCCTTCCGTCAGGAAGGTGTCCGTGGAGGCCTGCGACAGGTTCCTCGGACGCGACCTCGGCCCCGAGGGCACCGTCGAGTGCCTGAGGAGGATGGGCCTGGACGCCGTCGCCGAGGGAGGGGAGGTGGAGGTCACCATCCCGTCCGTCAGGCTGGACATCATGCACGACGTGGACGTCTACGAGGACGTGGCCACCGGATTCGGGTTCGACAGGTTCGGAGGACCGTACAAGGTGGAGCAGACCCCCGGGGCTCTCCTGCCGGAGACGACCTTCTCCGAGAGCCTGAGGGACGTCATGGTCGGACTCGGGTTCACCGAGGTCTGCACGCTCACCCTGAGCAACCAGAAGGAGGAGTTCGAGATCTCCGGCCTCCCTGAGATGGACGTCGTCCGCGTCATGAACCCGATCACCGAGGACCACACCTGCCTCCGCGCCTACCTGGCGCCGAGCCTGGTGAGGATCCTGAGGCACAACAAGCACCGCGACCTCCCCCAGAGGATCTTCGAGATCGGATACGTCGTGAGGGAAGAGAAGACCGAGCTGCACCTGTGCGCCATGGCCACCGCCTCCAAGGTCCCGTTCACCGAGATCAAATCCTGGACGGAATCGGTCCTGCGCGAGGCCGGGGTGGAGTACACCCTCGGACCCTCCGATCTGCCCACTTTCGTCCCCGGCAGGGGAGCGGAGGTGATCTCCGACGGCAGGCGCATCGGACTCTTCGGCGAGATGGCCCCGTCCGTCGTCGTGGGATACAGCATCACCCACCCCATCGGATACTGCGAGATCGACCTCGAGCCGATAATCTCCAAGAAGAAGGACACCCTGTTCTGATACCATGGACGTAGGCGACGCATTCCCGAGCTTCAGGCTCAAGGACGAGAACGGCGAGGAGCTGGACAGCTCCACCCTCGAGGGCATCAGGTACGTGATCTACTTCTATCCGAAGGACGGCACCCCCGGATGCACCAGGGAGGCGGAGGCGTTCACCGCTAGCATCGCGCAGTTCATGCTCAGGAACATCCCGGTCATAGGCGTCAGCAAGGATTCCCCCGAATCCCACAGGCGCTTCATCGACAACAAGCAGCTGAAGGTCAAGCTCCTCAGCGACCCCGACCACACCCTCATGGAGGCGGTCGGGGCCTGGGGCGTCAAGAAGTCATACGGGAAGGAGACCGTCGGCACGATCCGCTCGACGTTCCTCGTCGGGAAGGACGGGAAGATCGAGTCGGTCTGGCGCAACGTAAAGGTCGACGGTCACGTAGACAAGGTCCTGGCGTGCGCCGTATCGTGCTCGAAGAAGTGATTTCTCCAGGGACCTGAGCACCTCGCCGGCGTCGGCGAGGAGGCTCACGTCCGCGAAACCGTGTATCGGGGCATCGGGGTCGTCGTTCACCGCGATGATCCTCTTCGCCCCGTTCATACCCACCCTGTGCTGCACCGCACCGGATATGCCGAACGCGATGTACAGGTCGGGGTTCACTATGCGCCCGGACATGCCGACCTGGCGGGACCTGGGCATCCAACCCTTCTCCACGAGGGCGCGGGAGCAGCAGAGCGCCGCACCCATCTTCTCGCAGACCCTCTCGGCCACCTCGATGACCGACCTGTCGCGGATGCCGTCCCCGAGGGAGATGACGATTTTCGCATCGCCGATGTCGTCCCCTCCGTTCTCGACGGGGGAATCCCGGAATCCGGTCGGGACCGAATCGCCGGTGTACTGCCAGTAGATGGCAGTCCCTTGACCCTCCCTCCTCTCCGGAGCGGGGAACGCGCCGGGACGGACGGTGGCGATCTGCGGGAATCCGACGTATTCGATATCGGCCATGAGCGTCCCTCCGAAGGCGGGACGGGTCGCCACGAGCTTCCTCCCGTCGGCGGACAGGCCGGTGCAGTCCGCTGTCAATCCCACTCCCAGCGAAGCGGCGAGCCTGGGGGCGACCTCCCTCCCGTACTGGGAGGCGTTGAATAGCACGGCGGCGGGCTCGATGCGGTCGACTATCTCGGCCAGGCAATCCGAGTACGCCTCGGGGACATAGGTCTCGAGGCGCCGGTCCTTGATGTGGTAGAGGGAATCCACCCCGTATCCGAAGATCTCCGGGTACAGCGGTTTTACCTCCAATCCTCCGAATACCGCGGCGAACAGTCTGCCCTCGGTCATCTCCCTGGCCTTCGCCAGGAGGCCGGCCGACGCTTCGGAGATCCTGACTCCGTCCCCCTGACCGACGGTCTCGATGACCACGAGGGTGCCGTCCGCGGTCGATTGGTTGATGTCGTAGCGCCTGAGCATTCCCGGGGGGAGCCTGTCGGGGTTCCCGGAATCGCATGTGGAACAGGATCCGCCTTCGCAGCCGCTCATCTCAATCCCTTCGCTTCCTTAAGTATGAAATCGGCCGCGCTGGAGGGGGAGCTGATCTCCACCTTCATGTTGCGGCGGCCGTCCTTGATCGTGCGCGTCTCCGCGATCTTCGTCACGGAGCCCCTCTTCCCGACGGAGTACAGTCCGAGTCCGAGCTGGACCCTTCCGATCTCGACGACCTCGGCATCGAGTCCCCTCATGAACCCCTCGACGGAGGGGATGCATCCGCAGGGGTCCACGTCGCCGAAGGCGACCACGGAGCCCTTGGGGACCTCGGAGGTCCTCACGAACCCGCCGTAGTCCTGGACCGCGGTGAATCCGTCCTCACCGACGGAGAGCGACGTGGCGTAGCAGAACTGTCTGACGTCCAGCAGGCCGGCGACCTCCGCCGGCACCTGTCCGGTGTCCCCGTCTATGGTCTGCCTGCCGAACACGTAGAGGTCGGCGTCGCAGGCGAACTTCGTTATGAATGCTACCAGCACCCTGGCGGTGGCCCAGGTGTCCGCTCCGGCGAAATCCCTGTCCGTCAGGAGATACGCTTCATCGGCGCCGAGGGACACGCATCTCCTCAGGGCTTCGGACGCCTGTCCGGGTCCCATGGTGACCGCGATCACGGTATCCCCGGCCCTCTTCAGGTCGAGGATGTGCCTCAGGGCCCTCTCGCAGTAGGGGTCAAGGATTGACGGGACCCCGGCCCTCACGAGGGAACCGTCCTCGGCGACGGTGACGGAAGAGGTGTCCGGCACCTGTTTGACCATGACGACGTACTTCAACGGGACTCCTCCAGGAGGTTCCCGGGGCAGAGCATGCCCTTGGGGTCCAGGGCGTTCTTCACCCTGCGGAGCTGGGCGATGCCCTCGTCCCCGTACATCATGCGCATGTAGCCCGTCTTGATCTTCCCGATGCCGTGCTCGGCGCTGGGGGATCCGCCCAGCTCGACCGCCTTCCCGGCGAACTCCTCGTAGACCTGCTTGGCCTTCTCGAAGTCCTCCATGGATTTCAGGATGATCTCCACATGGGGGTGGTTGTTCCCTATGTGGCCGAATATGACGTATTCCAGGCCGGCGGCGTCCAGCTTCTCCTTGTAGAACGCCATCATCTCGTCGGCCGCTTCGTCGGGGACCGCCATGTCGGTGCCCATCTTGTGGATGGACGGCATGCTCCCTTTCAGGGACGCGACGTACTCGAATATGGATCTGGGGATGGCGTGGCGCATCTCCCTCATGCGCTCCCTGTCGAAGCGGTCGGTCCCGCACCAGGACATGGCCCTGCTGCCTCCGTGCCTCTCGGCGATGGCGACCATCGTCTCCAGCTTCTCCGCGGCGTTCTCGGCGGGGGTGTCCAGGAAGATCGCCGCTCCGGCGCCCTCCGGTATCTCGGGGATGCGTATCAGTGCGGGATCGGAGGCGCGTATGCGCCTGACCAGGTCGACGGATCCCGTATCCATGTATTCGATGAACTCCAGGTCCAGCGACGACGACCTGAGCTCCTTGACGGCGTCCAGGGCCTCCCTGTCGCCGGGCATGAAGAGTATGACGGACATCTGGGGATGCCAAGGGGTCAGGTACACGTCGGCCTCGGCTATGATGCCGAATATCCCCTCGGATCCGACGAACAGATCCACCAGGTCCATATCCTCCTCGAACCTCGGCCCGGTGGCGTCCTTGACCTTCGTGTTGCACTTATAAGACGGGATGTCGAAGGAGTACAGCTCCCTCCCCGCCGGGAACGTCATGCGCCTGCCGTCGGCGCGGATCTCCCCGCGGGTCACATCGATGCCCTGTCCGTCGGCCAGGACGATGTCCAGCCTCCTGACCCAATCGCGGGTCGGGCCGTACTTGTACGTGCCGGGTCCGGAGGAGTTGCACGCGATGTTCCCGCCTATGGACCCGTCGAGCTCGGTGGGGTCCACGGGATAGTACCAAGGTTCCGGTTCGTTCTTCAGTGATTCAATGGCCCCCGGTGTGATGTCGGCGGCCTTGGAGAAGTCGCGGGCCATCAGGATGCGGTTAAGCTCGCGTACCGTGGTGCATGGCAGGACGCGGGCGAAGTATCCGCGGTCGTCCTTCCCGATGCCGATGAGTCCGGACATCCTCTCCAGCGACAGCACGTAGCCGTCCGGAGGGACGCAGCCCCCGCAGACGCCGGTGCGCATGGCGCTGACGGTCATCCTGTTGCCTTTGGAATGGTTGACCCTCATGGCCTCGCGGAGCTCGTCGCCGTCGTTGGGCGTGACGACGTACTCGGCGGAGCCGGTCATCTTGGATTCGTCGGTGAGGTACTTGGATCCCGCCCTGATCCTCTGTCTGTCGAACATGTCATTCCTCCCAGATGCGCGGGATCATGGCCGCGGTGACGGATTGCTCGGTCAGCGACAGGCGGTCCAGCAGGCCCCTGCTGAGCATGCCCACGGCCCCGCCCTTCTTCCCGATGTGGTCGCTCTTATACAGCCTGTCGAACGCATCGCCCACGGTGCTCCCGTTCCTCACGAGGTCGGCGACCTCGTCCGGATAGCGGAACCCGGAGCCCTGTCCGCGGGTGATCCTCCCGTCGGACGAGATGATGCAGCACTGCTGGATGTCGTAGAGCCCGTCCGGGAACTCGTACACCCCCGCTTCGATCCCCACGGCCATGGCATGGTCCCCGAGGGCCCCGCGGGCGCGGTTCTCGGCACCCTGGCGCGTTTGTCCTTCAAAGGGCTGGTCGGGGACGCCGCTCCTGGCGTCCACGGCGGTGATCCTCACATCGCCGTAGATCCTCTCCATGACGTTGCGGACCGCCTCCACCTTCACGCGGTTCAGCGAACCGACCGCGATGTCCATGGCACCGGTCCTCCCGGAGCGTCCGTAGCGCCCGGCGAGTATCGCGGAGGAGCTGATCTTCGAACCGTCGTCGCTCATGACCAGCGGGACGACCGACAGCTCCATGGGCGGGAGGCCGCGCTCGGCCCTGCGGTCGTTGACCCTCCTGCCGTTCTCCAGGGTCTCGTCGGAGACCACCAGCACATCCACTGTATCCATCGTCTCCGACGGTCCGTAGATGTCGTCTATCGTGAATACGCTGTAATCCTTGCCGTAGCGGTCAAGACAGCGGACCAGCGCCGGCAGCCTGACGTCCATGGGAAGATACTCCGACCTCCCGGCGGATGCCATCCTGTCGGATGTTATCCCGACGACCACCCTGTCGCCGACCTCGAACGCTCTCGAGATCAGCGCGATGTGTCCGTCGTGTATGACGTCGAACGTCCCTGCGACTGCGGAAACGGTCATAGCGATACCGCGACGCAGATGACGACGACCGCCACGAGCGCGACCCAGATGAGCCCCAGCTTCCTGAGCTGGCGCTTCACGTCGTCGCCGGACGTCTTCTTGCACGTGTCGCAGCAGAACTTGCCCTCGCCCACGAACGCCTTCCCGCAGTTCTCGCAATGGTGGTGCTGCGGTATCCTCTCGGTCTCTGCCATTTCATGCCTCCCTGCGGTCCAGTTCGTTCTGGACAACGACGATGCAGTGGTTCGCGTGCAGGCTAAGCGGACCCAGTTTGATCCTGTCCGGCGAGTACGCGTCCATGATCGCCTCCTCTTCCTCGGTGGGGTCCCTGTCGTCCCCCAGTATGAATATCGGGTCCTCGGGGAAATCGTACTCCCTGCAGTCGGTGCCGTTCTCCCTGAGGTAGATGAACTTCCCTTTCGTCGACAGGTCCTCCAGGACCTGGGCGAAGGAGCGCCTCATGACGCTCACGCCGGGGGTGGATTGGACCTCCCCGTCGCCGTCGAGCTTCTTCATCAGCGCGTTGCGTATGAGCGAGGCGGTGCTCCTCTCGTCGGGGTTCAGGTACCTGACGCTGTCTCCCCTGAAGATCACGGTCTTGGGAGCATCCTCCCCTCCCTCGAGCACCAGATAGCACTCCGCATCCCTGCGGATCCCGTGGCTCAGGAACATCGACGCGTTGACGCATCTGACGAGGATGTCCAGCCTCCCCGCGCCTCCGGCGATGTCGTCGAGCTTGAAGTCCCCGGTGGTGGCGGCCCTGTGGCCGGTGATGACGAATCTCCTCATCGGATCACTGCAGGTCCTTCAGGCTGTCCAGGTCGACGCCTCCGAGCTGCTTCATCATCTGCTTGCGCATCTTGCGGTCCTTCCCGAAGGACTGCATGGTCTTCTTCGTGGCGCTGTACTGCTTCAGCAGCTCGCGGACGTCGTGGGTGGACACCCCGGCGCCGGCGGCGATCCTCTCGATGCGCTTGGATTTGATTATCGAAGGGTCCTCCTTCTCCTCCGGCGTCATGGAGTCCATGATCGTGCGGAAGACGGAGAGCTTCTTCTGCGAGGCCTCGTAGTCGATCTTGTCCTCGAAGCTGCTCATGCCGGGAAGCATGCTCATCAGCTTCTGGAGCGTGCCCATCTTCCCGACGGCGGCCATCTGGTAGTACATGTCGTTGAGGTTGAACCTCCCGGTCATGATGGCCTTGGAGACCTTCTCCATGGCCTCCTCCTCGCCCATCTCCTCCTTCGCCATCTCCATGAGGGCGGACATGTCGCCCATCCCCAGGAGACGGGAGATGAAGCGGTTGGCGTCGAAGGGCTCCAGGTCGCGGATGTGCTCCCCGGTTCCGATGAAGACTATCCTCGCCTTGGTCTTGGACATGGCGGAGATGGCTCCTCCTCCCTTCGCGGTACCGTCCATCTTGGTGAGGATGACACCCGTCACGCCGACGGCGTTGTGGAACGCCTCGGCCTGGGGGCCTGCCTGCTGTCCGACCTGGGAGTCCAGTACCAGGACCCTCTCCTCCGGCTTGGCGACGGCGGCGATGTCCTTGATCTCCTGGATCAGGTCGTCCTCCAGCGCGTGGCGTCCGGATGTATCGATTATGACGATCTTCTTGTCCTTGAAGTGCTCCATCCCGTGCTGGACGATCTTCGCGGCGTCCTTCTCGCCGGGCTCTCCGTACACTTCGACGTTGACCTTCTCGCCGAGCTGCTTCAGCTGGTCCAGGGCGGCGGGCCTGTAGACGTCCGCGCCGATCAGACCGACGGAGAATCCCTTCTTGCTGAAGTACAGCGCGAGCTTGCCCGTGGTCGTGGTCTTACCCTGTCCGTACAGACCGACCATCATGATGGTCTGGGGCTTCAGCTGCAGTCCCTCGCCGTTGTCGACGAGCTTCACGAGCTCCTCGTAGATGATGCGCGTGAGGTGCTGCTTCATGCTCTTCCCGGCGGGAGGGGGCTCGTTCCTGACGCGCTCCTTCACGCCGTTGGTGACCTCCAGCACGAGTTTGACGTTGACGTCCGCTTCGAGAAGCGCGCGCTGCAGGTCCTTGCATATCTCGTTGACGAGCTCGTCGTCGACGGAGGACGCGTGTCCCACGCGGCCGAGTATACCTCTGAGCGATTTGCCCAGTCCTTCCAAGACCATCTGAATCGCACGCCCATACGCGCGATTACATATAAACCGTGTCGCAGAGGATTCGGATAAAGCGGAAGGCCGATCGCCTGGCCGAGGAGACCTGACGGTGATCGGAGAACATCGGTAAGTGGGGGAAAGGCCAGAATATAAGAAGGGATGGGATGCACTCTACAGTCCGGCCGTTTCCCTGTAAATTGTAGAACAACTGGAATGTATATAAATATTTTTCTTCAAATCAAGGTGGAAGCTTGATTTTTGAATGTATGGTATAAAAAAGTAAAAGGAAAAGTGCTGGGCCGAAGCCCAGCGGTTTGAATCAGAGGTATCCCGACTTCTGGAGGGCCATGAGGTCCTCGGTGGAGAGCTTCTCTCCCGCCTTGAAGCGCTCGAAGATCTCCTTGGCCTCCTTCCTGCCCTCGACATCGCTGCCGGCGCGCCTCTTTCCGGTGCCTCCGCGTGCAGCGTTCTTCTTCCCGCCGCGGTATCCAGCGGCGTCCCTGTCGATCTCGTGGACGGACTTGATCTGCTCGATGTGCTTGCGGTGCTCCTCGTCGGCCGCCTGCTTGCACTCGACGAACTTGGCCTGAGCCGCGTCCGCCTCCTTTCTGAGCCTGTCGGCCTGCTCGTAGAAGCCGATCATCTTGTCGTGGGCGGCCTGGGCCTTCTCGGCGTACTCGGAGACCTGGTGGTGGTAGGTCTCGGCTTCCGCCTTGGCATCCCTGAGCTGCTGGACGAGGTCCTTGATCTCGTCGTTCTCGGAATAGGCCTTCTCCCTCTCCTCGATCTGCTTCGCGAGGATGGAGATCTGCTTGACGATCTCGTTCTCCTTGTCCTTGCCCAGAGACTTGGTCATCTGGGTGTACTCGAGATCCTGGAGTTGCTTCTTCAGCTGCTTGACGGGAACCTCGTTCCTGTCGTCGGACTTCTCGCTGCGGTAGGGAGCGAGCTGCTCCTTCAGGGCGCTGACCTTCTGGTTCCACTCGTCCCTGAGCTCCTTCGTCTCCCTAACCTTCTGATTGAATGAGTCGCGCTCCTCCCTGCACTTGCCGGCCTCGTCGACGAGCTCCCTGACCTGACCGTTGAGGGCGTCCCTCTTGGACTTCCACTCCTTGGTCTGCGCGTTGAGCTCATCGCGCTTCTTCCTGTGCATGTCTGCCTCTTCGTTGAGGCTCTCGCGGTTCGCTTCAGGAGCCGCGGTCTCCTCGGCTGCAGGCTGCTCCTCCGGTGCGCAGGGGGCGGCTTCTGTTGCCTCAGTTACCATGACTTCCTGCTCCTCCATCTGAGAATCCTGCTGCTGCTGTGCTTCCTCCGAAAAACCTTCCATAAATCCACACTCAAACATTCGACGTGACCATGATTTGAAGCATGGTCCACTTCAAGGAGCCCAATCATCAACTCGGATATAAGGATTCGCATAAGCGCATCGTGCACGCGATTATATAGGAAACTGGGGAGGATCGGGACCGGGCTAGGGACATTTAAGTATCGCGATTCGATGGCAGGCCCGATTCCAATGAGCAACGTATGTCCTCTGGACTATCGCTACGGCCGCGACGAGATGAAAGCCGTGTTCAGCGAGGATAGCCGCATCCAGAACCAGATGCTGGTCGAAGCGGCCCTCGCCAGGGCCCACGCCTCCCTCGGCACCATCCCCCAGTCCGCAGCCGATGAGATCACCCGCGTGGCGAGCCTCGACGTCGTGAGCGTCTCCAGGATCAAGGAGATCGAGAAGGAGACCCGCCACGACCTCATGGCGATGGTCAAGGCCATGACCGAGCAGTGCTCCGGCGACGCCGGGAAGTACGTCCACCTCGGGGCCACATCCAACGACATCGTCGACACCGCGACCGCCCTCCAGCTGAAGGCGGCCATGGAGATCATCATGGACGACGTCGACGACCTCATCATGACGTTCGCCGCCCTCGCCAAGAGGGAGAGGGACACCCTCGAGATCGGGAGGACCCACGCGCAGTTCGCGATACCCATCACCTACGGCTTCAAGGTCTCCGGCTACATCGCCGAGATGATCAGGCACAAGGTGAGGCTCGAGGAGGCCATGCCCAGGGTCTGCGCCGGGAAGATGGCGGGAGCCGTCGGGACCGGTGCCGCCCTCGGGAAGAACTTCTTCGAGATCCAGCGCCGCGTCATGTCCGATCTGGGACTGACATACGAGCCCGCCGCCACCCAGGTGGTCGGCCGCGACAGGTACACCGAGGCGATCTGCATCATGGCGAACATCGCCGCGTCCCTCGAGAGGTACTGCACCGAAGTGAGGAACCTCCAGAGGTCCGAGGTCGCCGAGGCGTCCGAGTTCTTCGACGTGACCAAGCAGGTCGGCAGCTCGACCATGGCCCAGAAGAGGAACCCCATGAACTCCGAGAACGTCTGCGGACTCGCCCGCGTCGTCCGCGGATTCGTGACCCCGGCGTTCGAGAGCCAGATCCTCTGGCACGAGAGGGACCTGTGCAACTCCTCCACGGAGAGGTTCACCCTCCCGCACGTGTTCGTCCTCACCGACGAGATACTCAAGAAGACCGCCTGGATCTACTCCGGCCTGGAGATCCACAGGGACAGGATGGTCGAGAACATCGAGTCCGCCCGCGGACTCGTCATGGCCGAGCCCCTGATGATGAAGCTCACCGAGAAGGGGGTCGGGAGGCAGGTCGCCCACGAGATCATCCGCAAGTCCGCCATGGAGGCGGAGGACACCGGCGAGCACCTCAGGGACGTTCTGCTCCGCAACGAGGAGCTCAAGGGCATCCTGACGCCCGAGGAGATCGTCGCCACCATGGACGCCGCCAACTACGTCGGAGGCGCCAGGGAGATCGTCGACAAGATGGTCCTCGCCGCCGAGGACGTCGTGGGAAGGAAGGTCGAGTGAGATGGAGGCGAAGCAGAAGCAGGGCCTGATCATAGGTCTGGTCGTCGGTCTGGCGCTGTTCGCGTTCTTCTACGCGACCACCCACGCGCCCATCTGCTTCATCCTGATACCCGTGGGAGCGGTCATGGGGATCGCTCCCCAGCTCCTCAAACCGCTTCCGCAGGACGAGGACGATTGAGTCCTCCGACCATTTCCCTTTTCATCCGGGGGCCCTCCGGGGCCCTCGGTCATCCGTGCGGTAGATCATGTAGGGTCTCCCGCTGACATCGGCGATGTCGCATTCGAGTCCGTACACGTCGCGCAGGTTCTCCGGGGTGATGACCTCGGAAGGGGTTCCGTCCGCTTTGACCTGTCCGTTCGAGAGGAGCACGATGCGGTCGGCGTAGCGTGCCGCCAGGTTGATGTCGTGGCACACCGCCACGATGACTATGCTCTCGGACGCCGCTATGTCCCTCAGGAGCCTCATGACATCCAATTGATGTCTCAGGTCGAGGTTGGAGGTGGGCTCGTCCAGGAGCACGATGCGGGCCTCCTGCGCCAGCCCCCTGGCTATCATCACCTTCTGGCGCTGTCCGGAGGACAGGCCGTCGAAGCGTCTTCCGGCCAGGTCCTCTATGCCGAGCATCCTCAGGCAGCGGGCCGCGATGCGGAGGTCCTCCCTCTTGGTGGAGAACGACGAGACCGGATGCCTCCCCATGAGGACGGCGTCCAGAACGGACATGGAGAACGCCTCCTCGGACGCCTGCGGGATGTAGGCGACCCTGCGGGCTATCTCCCTCCTGCCCAGCCTGGAGGCGTCGTCCCCGTCGATGAGCACCCTGCCCTCCGACGGGACCTGCAGCCTGTTGATCGCATGCAGGAGGGTGGATTTGCCGACCCCGTTGGGACCAAGGATGCAGACGAGCCCCGGTTCGACGAATTCGAGGTCCAGGCCGCTCCATACGGGGATGTCCCCGTAGGAGACGCCCAGCTCCTCTATGCCTATGCCGGTCACCACACCTCCCCCTTCCTGGTGAGCAGGATGACCATGAACAGGGGCCCTCCGATCATCGCGGTCACCACTCCGATCTGGAGGGTGGCGCCCATGATCAGGAATCCCACGATGTCGCAGAGGAGCATCATGACCGCTCCGGTAAGGGCGGCCGCGGGGATCAGGATGCGGTTGTCCGGACCGATGAGCATCCTCGCGATGTGCGGGGACACCAGTCCGATGAACCCTATCACCCCGGTGAAGCTCACTATCCCCGCGGCCACGAGGGAGACCAGAGCCAGGCACAGGATGCGCATGGCATCCACCTCTATCCCGAGGGATTTGGCGTAGTCGTCCCCGGCGTTCATCGCGTTGAGGATGCGGGACATCGCGAACAAGGAAACGAAGCCCGCGAGGGTCGCGGCGAAGAGGACGGGGAGCTGCTCCCAGGTGGTCATCCCGATGCTGCCGACGCTCCACGTGTACACGCTGGCCGCCGAGTTCGGATCGGCTCTGAGCATCAGATAGGATTGGAAGGCGGTGAAGATGTACATCACCGCTATCCCGGCGAGGATCATCATCGCCGGCGACGGCCTCCTCCATTTGGAGATCATAGCGATGACCAGGGCGGGGACCATGGCGAACACGAACGCGTTGATCACGCGCCCGTAGTATCCGTCCACGATCGAGATCCCCAGGGTCATGGACAGGGTGGCCCCGAAGAGCGCTCCGGACGATATCCCCGTGGTGTACGGGTCGGCCAGGGGGTTCTTCATGAGGCTCTGCATCGCAGCACCGGCCGCGGCGAGTCCAGCGCCGGCTATGATGGCGGTCAGCGCCCTGGGGAGGCGCTGCATCCAGACGACGTTGTCGAGCACGGGGTCGACGGACCCTCCGGTCAGGTGGGCCCACAGGGCACCGTAGACCTCCGTGAAGCCCACGGAGTACTCCCCGACGGAGATCTTGACCCCGAAGAGGACCACCAGCAGGATCAGGAGCGCCCCGATGAGGGCCCCGCTCCTCCTGACCGAGGAATGATGGATCTCGGCGACACCGCCGTCGTCCTCCCCCGCCGACCACCGCTCGTACATCAGGCACCTTCCGGTCCGTACATGATGTTGCGCTCGTCGCCCTCCCCGCAGTAGAGGAGGTTCATACCCGTGGTCCCGTCGGTCCCGTAGAAGCTCCAGGAGCCGTCGATGCCGATCCGTTCGCAGTAATGGTCCACATAGGAAGCCAGGACGTCCTGGGCCTCCTTCTGGGTGGAGCATCCGAAGTGCTCCAGGAACTCTGCGTTGTACATCCAGTAGCACAGGATGAGCTGATTCAGGACCTCGGAGACACCGCTGCTGAAGGAGTATCCGGTCATGCAGACGTTGAGCCCGTCCATGTTGGCGGCGCCGATCCTGTCGCACCATCCGGAGTACCTCTGCTCGATGTAGGACGATGTGGCCTGGTCCTGGATCTGGAAGGGGGAGCCGACCATCAGGACGAGGTTCCTGAGGGAATGGTCCCTGTACATGGCGGACACGGATTCGCTGGTGACAGTGTTGCCGTGGCCTCCGCTGCTCCCCCTGAGGAACGAGCTTGCCGTGTCGAACGGCTTGAGCGTCATGAGTCCGGCGTGCTCGCCGGTGTAGTTGCCCAGAAGGGACAGCTCGTCGTAGTGGGCGTAAGCGGCGGCCGCTCCGACGCTCCTGTCGGATGTCGGTGTTTTCGATACGATGGAATCGACGGTGCTCCTGACCCCGTCGTACCATTCCATGTACTGGGCCGCGCCGTCGGTGAGCTTCAGGAGGTATCCGAGGGTCACGAACCCGTAGACGGTCTCCCCGAACTCCCAGGATGCGACGCGAACGATCTGGACGTCCGTTCCCTTGAACACGGTCTCCAAGGTGGGCCCGTAGGATTGGGACGTGCCGCAGACGACGGTCACTCCGCCGTACCTCGCGGATGCCTTGGAGATGACCTCGGTGTCCGGCTCGGAGGCCGTGCCCACGTCGTACATCTGGGAGAAGTCGAAGGTCGTGGCGTATTCCGCATGGTACTTGCCGGTGGTGATCCTGTTGTCGAATCCGACCACCTTGTCCTTCCCGCCCATGGCGAGGACGGAGTCCAGCGGCGGGGCGATGAGGGTGATGACCTTGTCGGACCCGGTCATGTCGTAAGATGAGATCGTCTTGTCGACGTTCACGTAGTGGACCGTTCCGACCTTGCTCCAATCGCCCGAGGATTGGGCGGCTATCATGGCCTCGACCATCTCGACGTCGGCGGAATCGATCTTCCCGTCGAAGTTGGCGTCGCACATGTACACGTCCGCATAGTTCTCGTATCCGTCGCGCACGACCTTGCGGATGGCTTCGGCGTCGTCCGCCGAGATGTCCGAATCCAGGTCCGCGTTGCCGAGCACGGCGAGACGCGCAGGGTAGTCGTCGGGAGTGAAGCTTCCGTTCCCGCCGCGGTCGTTGAGGGTCACGGCGGCGACGGCCGCCGCGATCACGATCAGGGCGACGGCGCCTATCGCCATCCATCTGCGTTCCATTCGGGTATCCTCGGAACGGCTGATGCCGTCGGGATATTTAATGTGTGCATACGAATTTTGAATTAGTGTTACTGAAGGGGGTGACGAGGATGCGCTGGACGGATACGATGATAAACCGGGCCGACGGCCCGTAAGAGGGTTCGGGGGACGGGATGTCCCGTCCCGATGATCGTCCTCAGAGGACCTTCTTGCCGGCGTCGGGCCCGGGGGCGACGCTGTAGACGTCCTGGATGCACATCTTGACGAGGTGCTTGGCGGGAGCGGTCTCCATCCTGGAGTGGGCGATGGCGACGGCCTTGTCGTAGTCCGGTCCGGAGCACTCGATCTTGACCTTGCCCTTGACCTGCCAGCATCCGGCCTTGTAGTCGGGGGACCAGAGGTAGAACGCGGCGACGGGATTCTCCTCCAGGTTCTTCAGGGTCTTGCCGAAGAAGTTGTCGATGATCCAGATGTTCCCGTCCTCTCCGGGGAACAGCATCCCCACGGGGACGACGTTCGGGACACCGTCCTTGCTTGCGGTGGCCAGGGAGAAGATGTGCACGGATTTCATGCACTCGAGCATCTCGGGGGTCAGGGATTTCTTTCCGTTCGTGGCGTTGTCTGCTGCCATGCGGGATGAATCGGCGTGATGGTATTTGGCCGTGCCCTAACACCCGTGTTACCTCCCGGTCCCCTCTCGTTATAATGTATTTATACTGTCGACTCCACGCGGGACCCATGGGGAACGGGAGGATATTCACTCGGGATTTCTTGCTCGACACGGCCATCACGCTGTGCTGTTCCCTGAACTACTTCACGCTCCTGATCAACATCACCGGGTTCGCCGCCGATGAGTTCGGGGCGGACGCCGCCCTGGGTGGAACCGCAGCGGGGATCTACGTCATCGGAGGTCTGCTCTCGCGTGCGTTCGCCGGGAAGTACGTCGAACTCGTGGGGCGCAGGAGGATGCTGATCCTCGGACTGGTGTTCGCCATCGTCATGTCCTCGGCGTACTTCTTCGTGACATCCATCGCCATGCTGATGGCCGTCAGGTTCCTGCACGGGATGTCCTACGGGATCTGCAGCACCTGCACCGGGGACATCGTCGCCAAGCTCCTGCCCCCCGAGAGGAGGGGAGAGGGCCTCGGATACTACTCGCTGAGCATCACGATCTCCTGCGCCGTCGGTCCCCTGCTGGGGATGACGCTCGGTGCCGCCCAGAACTACACCGGCGTGTTCCTCGTGGGCCTGCTGATGTACTCCATATCGCTGGTCCTGGCGCTGTTCCTCCGCGTGCCGGAGGAGACGCTCACGGAGGAGCAGGCGGCCGAGGCCAGGGGATTCTCCCTGGGGAGCCTCTTCCAGAAGTCCGCCGTCCCCCTGGCGGCGACGGCCATGGTGTTCTACTTCGCCTATTCCGGCGTGCTGTCCTTCATCTCATCCTACTCGGAGGAGATCGGGATGTTCGGCACCGCCACGTACTTCTACCTCGCGGTGGCGGCCGGCACGCTGCTCTCCAGGCTGTGCGCCGGGCGCATCTACGACCAGAAGGGTCCGAACACGGTCATGCTGCCCGCGTACATCGGGTTCATGGTCGGGATGACGCTGTTCGCGACTACGTCGGAACCGGCATTGTTCCTGTTCGCCGGGTTCGTCATGGGGATCGGGATCTCGATCGTGTTCTCCATCTGCCAGTCCATCGTGGTGGCCAGGACGCCTCCCAGGAGGTACGGCGTGGCGACTTCCACATTCTCGGCGATGAACGACCTCGGAACGGGGCTGGGGCCGTCCATCCTGGGGCTGCTGATAACGGCCGTCGGATACAGGGACATGTACCTGACGTGCGTCGGGGTGGCGTTCGTCAGCCTCCTGATGTACTGGGGGATCCACGGCATGAGGCACGGGAAGAAGCCCGGCAGGGAGATCCTTCAGGAGGGAGAGTGAGGTGCTGGAGACGAGATTTGAACTCGCGAACTGCTAAAGACAGGATCCTAAGTCCTGCGTCGTTGGCCTAGCTTGACTACCCCAGCGTTTTCGCGCCTCCATGTCGGGGGGTGTATTAGGACCTATCGCGACCTTTCTGGTCCTTCTGGCGGATGGGGATTAGGGGAATCGAATCAGGCGCCGGCATCGATTGCATTTAATATGGCTTGACGGCTATCGATTGGTATGACAGCCGAGGGCGAGTTCTACGTGCATCGGGAGTGGTCGGAGACCTTCCGCGAGCCTCTGGAGGAAGAGGAATACCACATCGTCAGTCCCGGGTTCAAGGAGTTCTGCGAGAGCGTCCACATGGGTCCGGTGTCGGGCGGATTCGACGACTTCTCCCCCCTCTGCCCGGGGTATTCCGATTAGGAGATGGATGAGCCGGAGGAGGAAGAGGAGCCTGAAGAGGAAGAGGACGATGGCGACGTTCTGATAGTCCTCGACGGGCATCTGCTCTCCCTGTTCGCATCATCCTTCAAGGAGCGCAGGAGGCCTTCCGAGGTCCTGGGGATCCGCAGGGCCGCGAACCTCGTCTACGAGATAACCGGGAACGTCACGGAGGACGTCATGGAACGGATGAGGGCCATGACGGTCAACAGCGTCTACAGGTTCGAGGACGGCTCGGAGAGGTGCTTCAAGTATCCCGATCCGACGGCGAGGCTCGAGCTGTTCAAGGAGGCCGGACTCGGACTCAGGTTCCTGAGGGCCGAATCGGTCGAGATGTCGGCCGATGGCACGATGTCCCTCACCGGCGACCTCACCTTCCAGAGGAACCTCCTCCAGCTGGACACGAAGACGTCCCAGATCCTCGCCGATATGGCCGTGGAGGCGTACTTCAACGGCATCGTTCAGGTATGGATGCTCATCTCGGCGCTGGAGGTCAAGGACAGATTCCATATCGGCACAGCTCTGAGCGA
>CAVIUM010000022.1:0-3109 GCA_963645865.1 Lachnospiraceae bacterium | reverse complement strand
TGCGTCAACTGGATGAGGGAGGATTCCCGGGTCCCGATACCCGACCGCTACTACGACGCGGAGGCCGGCAGGTTCCTCGGAGAGAATCCCGTCAAGGCCCACCGGTGAACGCCCCACCGTGCGCCTCCTTCGCACGCACATATAAAAACCAGCTCTCGGATAGACGAGCCAGAGGTTTAACGCATGTCGGATTTATTGACGGACGGAGGAAAGCATCTCCTCCTCGGGAACGAGGCCATCGTCAGGGGCCTCTTCGAGGCCGGCGTGGGCTTCGCATCCACATATCCCGGCACCCCCTCGTCGGAGATCGGGAACCTTCTCGAGAGGCTCTCCCAGGACGCGGGGATGTATTTCGAGTTCTCTGACAACGAGAAGATCGCGGTGGAGGTGTCCGCGGCCGCGGCATCCGCGGGCGTCCGCTCGTTCGTCTTCATGAAGCACGTGGGTCTCAACGTCGCGGCGGATCCGATGATGACCCTCGCCTATTCCGGCGTCAGGGGAGGCATGCTCATCCTGACCGCCGACGATCCATCGGCCCACAGCTCCCAGAACGAGCAGGACAACAGGTTCTACGCCAAGCTCTCGCTCCTGCCCATGCTGGAGCCGTCCACCCCCATGGAGGCCAAGGCCATGGTCCCCGAGGCGTACCGCATCTCCGAGGAGCTCGGCCTCCCCGTGATATTCAGGACCACCACCAGGGTCAACCACGCCCGCGGTCCCGTCGACTTCGGACAGAGGACCGTGCCGGTCACCAAGGGGCACTTCGACAAGGACTTCGTGCGCTTCGTCAACGTCCCCGCCAACGCCAGGGTCAACAGGAAGAGGCTCCTCGGACTGAACGAGAAGGCGCTGGAGATCTCCGAGTCGTCCCCGCTCAACTTCGTCGAGGGCGAGGGGGAGGTCGGTGTCATCACATCCGGCGTGTCGTACGCCTACGTGAAGGAAGCCCTTTCGGATGTCTCCATCCTGAAGATCGGGTTCACCAACCCGGTCCCCGAGAAGAGGATCGCGGATTTCATCAAGGGGAAGAAGAGGATCATCGTCGTGGAGGAGCTGGACCCGTACCTGGAGGATTCCGTCCTCAGGATCTGCGGACAGTACGGATTGGACGTCCCGGTCTACGGGAAGAGGTCCGGGCACCTCCCGTACGCATGGGAGTACTCGCCCGACACGCTCACCGGCATATCCGACCTGGCGACCGTGAAGGAGTTCAAGAAGCCCCTGGCGAAGCCCGACGTCAAGCTCCCCTCCAGGCCCCCGACGCTCTGCGCCGGATGCCCCCACAGGGGGATGTTCGCGGCCACCAAGCGCGCCGTCGGCGACAGGGACGTCGTCTACTGCTCGGACATCGGATGCTACACCCTCGGAGGCTCCCCTCCGTTCAACGAGGCCGACTTCATCATCTGCATGGGCGGAGGCGCGGGAGCGGCGGGAGGGTTCTCGCAGGTCACCGACCAGCTTCCGATAGCGTTCATGGGCGACTCGACGTTCTTCCACTCGGGCATCAACCCGCTGGTGAACGCCCTGTTCAACAACCACAAGATCGTCATGGTCGTGCTGGACAACAGCACCACCGCCATGACCGGGCACCAGCCCAACCCCGGAACGGGGAGGGCCTTCGGCGGGGTCAACACGGAACCCTTGGACATCGAGTCCATCGCCCGCGGCGTCGGAGCGAAGTTCGTGAGGAAGGTCGATCCGTACGACATCCGCAAGGCCACCGAGGTCATGAAGGAGGCGATCGAGTACGACGGCGTCGCCGTCGTCATTTCCGAGCAGCCCTGTCCTCTCGAGCTGAA
The DNA here is from genome assembly GCA_963645865.1 of Lachnospiraceae bacterium. Taxonomy (GTDB): domain Archaea; phylum Thermoplasmatota; class Thermoplasmata; order Methanomassiliicoccales; family Methanomethylophilaceae; genus Methanoprimaticola. Next base: position 1,310 of record CAVIUM010000022.1, on the reverse strand, counting down.
GAAGAGGAAGATGCTCGTGCCGAAGACGTGCGAGGTCGACCAGTCCAAGTGCATCAGGTGCAACATGTGCGTGCGCACCGTCGCCTGCCCCGCCCTGGTGAAGAGGGGCGATGCGATCGAGACCGATCCGACCCAATGCATAGGATGCCGCATGTGCGGCAGCGTCTGCCCCAAGGGCGCCATAGAGGTGAGGAGATGAAGTACACCGTCCAGATCGTCGGGGTCGGCGGACAGGGTGTCCTGATGGCATCCAACGTCCTCGGCAACGCGGCCATGAACGCGGGATACAGGCTGATGATGAGCGAGGTCCACGGCATGGCCCAGAGGGGAGGGAGCGTGCTCTCGACCGTCAGGTTCGGGGACGAGGTCTACAGCCCCCTGGAAGCGGTCGGGGGAGCGGACCTGATCATGGGATTCGAGCCCGCGGAGACCGTCAGGAGCCTGAACCTCGGGAACGAGGACACGGTCATCCTGATGAACGTCGACCCGGTGCTTCCTTCGATGGTCGCCGCCGGATTCGAGGAGTATCCCCCGGTGGATTCGCTGGTGGATGCCGTGAGGTCCGTGAGCGACCATGTGGTCACCATCGATGCCACGGAGATCGCCATCGCGGCCGGCAAGGCCGTCGCGGCGAACGCTGTCATGATAGGAGCGATGGCCGCCATGGACGGGTTCCCCCTGTCCGAGGAGCAGCTCCGCGATGCGCTCATCGCTCAGGTGCCGGAGAAGTTCAGGGACCTGAACATCGACGCCTTCGAGCGCGGTTACAAGGCCGTCAAGGGCTGATCAAACAGGTCGGCGGGACAGCCCGTCGGCCTTTCCGTTCTTCTTTTTAAGCTCATTTGTGCGCGGAGGGTTCTCCCGGTTGTGTTATCCTCCTTAGAGGAAAAACCTTTGATGGTCTAACGACCTATATATGTGAACAAGGAAATACGCATATAGCAGATAGGAACCAGGTGCTGAGCATCTGCCCCTCTCCGGCACTGGCTCGGGGGGGGGGACCGCCATCCGATGCGGGAATCGGGTATGTCCGTTCGATGTCTGGATCGGACGATGCGATCCGATCGGCGGTCGGAACATCTTTCTGAGACCGATGACCGGTCTGGTCGTGCCGTCTTCAGGTATGAAGGATAGGTGGTACGATGGACAGGAGCAAATGGATCCTGGCGATGGGGATCGTGGCGATGATGCTGACGGTCAGCGTGTCTCTCTCCATATGGGATACAGAGGCTGATGCGCCAGTAGCTGATACATCATGGTATACTGGTCACAGTTCTCCGTATTATATCGATGACGTGGGAGATCTGTTG
>CAVIUM010000021.1:0-27584 GCA_963645865.1 Lachnospiraceae bacterium | reverse complement strand
TAAGAAGGAAATACCGCGGAGCCCCGCGCCCTTTTTATACATCTTACAGTTACTCGGAGCCAGAGGAATTTAGAATGGCACGCTTCAAAGAGGCAGAGCACAGGCTCCTCGATAAGACCGTCTGCATGAACTGCTACGCCACCAACCCCAAGAAGGCGGACAGGTGCAGGAAGTGCGGAAGCGGCGATCTTAGGCCCAAGGCCAAAGAGAGCAGGAAGCAGTGATTCCGGTTCGCGCCGGCTCGTTTTTCTTACGGCCCTCAGGGCCGGTCAATATCCGACCAGCGCGAGCTATCGGGACGTCCCCGCAGGGGCCGTCCGACACCATAATAACGGCTACCCCCATGGACCGTCCGAGGCTCCAATGAAGATTCTAGTAGTGGACGACAACGTCGCCATCCAGGAGATCGTCAAGGACATCCTGTCCGATGAGGGGTACATAATCCGCACGGCCGGGACGATACAGGAGGCCATCGCCAAGACGGCCGACTTCATGCCCGACGTCGTCGTCCTCGATTCCTGGGTCGGGGACGAGGAGGGATTGCATTACCTCTCCCTCCTGAGGGAGAAGGTCCCGGAAGCGCAACCCAAGGTCGTCCTGCTCAAGAACGCCGCGGAGCTCGTTCCCAAGGACAGCCCGTTCATCAAGGCGAGCGTGGACAAGCCGTTCAAATCCGCCGACATAGTCTCCGCGATCAGGGGACTCAAGGACGAGGAACCCCGCGAGGAGCCCAAAGAGGAGAAGAAGGGTTTCTTCCACTTCTTCTGGAAGAAGAAAAAGAAGAAGGACGAGAAACCGCCGGAGATGCTCGACGTGTCCTTCGGGACATCCTATGTGATGTTCGAGCAGGATTCCGAACTGGCGTACAGGTTCGTGAAACATTTCGACCCGGAGGCCAACGACGTGATGGTCGTCACCACGGACAGGTCCAAGGCGGTCAAGGAGAGGTTCTCGTACGGCACCATAGAGGTGCTGACGCTCTCCTCCAACGGGAGGAAGGCGGGATCGGAGAGCATCCGCGACCTAGGGACGATCACATCGCTCGTGAGGGCGTTCATGGACGAGAAGGACAGGCCGGTGGTCGTCTTCGACAAGTTCGGCGATGTCATCTCGACGGACGGGATCAACCAGTCCCTGCTGATGCTGCATCAGCTGATGTCGGGGAAGACGAGGATGTGCACCCTTGCGGTGTCCGTGGACCCTTCGGTCCTCACGGACAAGGACAGGGACATCATCCTGTACAACATGGTCGAATATTCGGAGAAGGAGTGAATACGATGAGGATAGAGAAGGTATGGGCCAGGGAGGTCCTCGATTCCAGGGGCAACCCCACCGTCGAGGCGGAGATCACAGTGGCCGGGCACAGGATCTCGGCGATCGCGCCGTCCGGCGCGTCCACCGGGACCTGGGAGGCGCTGGAGCTCAGGGACGGGGACAAGACCAGGTACCGCGGGAAGGGCGTGCTGAAGGCCGTGGAGAACGTCCGCGGACCCATCGCGAAGGCCATCGTGGGAATGGACCCCGCGGACCAGGAGGGCATCGACCGCACCATGATCGAGCTCGACGGCACGGAGAACAAATCCAACCTCGGGGGCAACGCGATGGTCGCGGTGTCCCTGGCGGCCGTCCGCGCGGGTGCGATGGCCGAGGGCGTCGAGGTCTACCAGCACATCGGGAAGGACCACGCGACCCTGCCCGTGCCCATGCTGAACATCATCAACGGCGGGAAGCACGCCGGAGGCGACCTGAAGATCCAGGAGTGCATGATCATCCCCGCGGGCGCCAAGTCCTTCTCGGACTGCCTGCGCATGTCCTCGGAGGTCTACATGAGCCTCAAGGACCTCCTGAAGGCGAGATACGGCGCCAGCGCCATCAACATCGGCGACGAGGGAGGATTCGCTCCCCCCGTGAACACCGTCGACGAGGCCCTCACGACGATCACCGACGCCGTCTCCGATGCGGGATACGCGCCCGGGAAGGATGTCTTCCTCGCCATGGACGCCGCGTCCTCCGAGTTCTTCGAGGACGGGGTGTACTCCGTCGACGGACTGAAGCTGTCCGCCGGGGAGCTCGCCGACCACTACGTCCAGCTGACGAAGGACCACCCGATCGTCAGCATCGAGGACCCGTTCTTCGAGGACGACTTCGAGACCACCGCCGAGCTCACCAGGAAGATCGGCGACCACGTGCAGATCGTGGGCGACGACCTCTTCGTCACCAACTCCAAGCGCCTCTCGCGCGGCATAGAGTGCGGTGCGGCCAACGCCCTCCTGCTGAAGGTCAACCAGATCGGCACCATCACGGAAGCCGGAGAAGCGGCCGCTATGAGCTTCGACAACGGATACAACGTCGTCGTATCCCACAGGTCCGGGGAGTCCGAGGACTCCACCATCGCCGACCTCTCCGTCGGATGGGGCAGCGGCGAGATCAAGACCGGCGCCCCCGCACGCGGAGAGCGCACGGCGAAGTACAACAGGCTCCTGAGGATCGAGGAGGAGCTGGGCTCCAAGGCCCGCTTCCCCGGCATGTCCAAGTTCAGGGTCTGAGCTTTCAACGGCGGCCGGGACCCCCCGGCCGTCCCCTTATATGATGTTGTTCTAAGACCTGGAGAGTTGGCTGATTAGGTCCGATTTTCCCATATTTCCATTATATAAAACTAACTGAGCGAAAACCCCTCCGTTTCCACTGGAAAACGGAGGTTAACGGGGTGTACTCGGATAGCTTAAAAACCCCCTCTAGGGAAGGCTTATATGCGCACTACAGTTAGAGGGAGATTGCACGAAACGGCGTCCGGTTATGGATGGTCGGTACCCGTTGAGAGTGCGAATCTCGGGGGAGAGGATTGATCGGGAAGAACAGAATCGCTAGCGGTAGCCACGCGTCAGAGAAGGGCTACCTCCGTACGCTGGATACTCTGGCGGAGGAGTCTATGATGAGCGTGTACTGCACATGCGGAAGAATCGTTGTTCTCGACCGCTCCGAGATGAAGGTGAGGTTGAAGCTGGGCAAGGAGCTCGAATGCACCTCCTGCCGCAACCGCAGGATCGCCCGCGAGATCGATGTCATGAACGACCACTTCAACGGCATCGAGGAGCCCGACGGACTGTTGCTCTGAAACCGCCCACTTCCCTTCTCTAAGAAGCTGAAACTTTAACACGAATTATTAGAATCGTGTTACTATACTGAAGGGGGTACGGCACCCCTCGCGCACGCATATAAAGGGTCAGGACTCCTCGGGAGCCTCGGTCTTCTTCGCCGACTTGGACTTGGCGGGCTTGCGTGTTACGGTCTTCTTCTTGACCGTCTTCGGCTTCTCCTCGCCCTCCTCCTTCGGCTTGGTCTTGGCGGACTTCTTGCGCCCGGGGCAATCGGGATTGATGCACTCCTCCGCATTGCCGAGATTGACGATCGGCGCCTTGCAGATGGTGCACTGCCTTCCGGCGTACGAGATGCTGCCCCTGGGCCTCAGAGGATAGGTCTGAGTGCAGTTGGGCCACTCGGAGCATCCCGCGAAGCGCTTCCCCGCCTTGGAGTACATCATCCTGATGCGTCCGTTCTCGCAGGTCGGGCAGGGGCCGAGATCGTTCTTCTCGGTGTTGCTCGTGCACTTCGGGTCGATGCACTGCACGGACGGCGGCATGCCCTTCCTGATTATCCTGAGCTGCGGGAGCCCGCAGACCTCGCAGACGGTCTCAGTCGTCTGGATGAGGGCGCCGCGCGGAATCGGATAGGCGCGCTTGCAGTCCGGGTACCCGTCGCATCCGATGAAGTTCCCGTTCTTGGAGCGCTTGATCGTCAGACTGTTGCCGCAGGTCGGGCAGGTCCCGATGTGCTGCTGCGAGTGCAGGGCGGCCTTGATCTCGCTGCCGATCTCCTCCGAATCCTTGGAGATCTGCACGGCCACGCTGTACAGCATGTCCTGCGATTCCTTCACGACGGAATCCAGGGTCCTCGCGCCGTCGGAGATGCTGAGCATGTCCGCCTCGAGCTTGGCCGTCATATCCGGCTCGGTGATGCCTCCGCCGTGGTTCTCCAGGGCCTTCGTCAGAGCGATCCCGCTCGGGGTGGGGATCATGTAGTTCCCCTGGACGTAGTTCCTGGAGTACAGCTTCCCGATGATGTCGTGCCTGGTGGACTTGGTCCCCAGCTGGAGGCGGTCCATCTCCTGGATCAGGGAACCCTGATTGTATCTGTAGGGGGGCTTGGTGGCCGACTCGACCAGCGACATCGACCTTATCTCGACGTCGTCCCCGACCTTCATGGCCGGGAGCCTGGCGTCGTTCGCCTTGAGGTACTTCCCGTAGTACTTCTTCCAGCCCTTCTTCTTGAGGACGTAGCCCTCCGCGTTGAACGTCTCCCCGGCCACGTCGATGGTGCACTTGGTGACCTCGGCTTCGGCGTTCGGAGCGACGGTGGCCAGGAACCTCCTGACGATGAGCTCGTAGAGCTTCCACTTGTCGCCCTTCATCTTCTCCGGCGACGCACCGGCCGTCGGATAGATGGGCGGATGGTCCGTGGTCCTCCTCTTGCCCCTGGAGGGGACGATCTTCTCCTGGGAGAGGATCTCCTCCGCCTCGGATTTGAACGCCCCGTCCTTGAGCTTCTCCAGGACCGAGCGCAGGGAAAGGCTGCGGGGATACTCGGTGTTCTCGGTACGCGGGTACGAGATGTAACCGCCGGTGTAGAGGTCCTCCGCGAGCTTCATGGCGGTGGTCGGTGGGATCCCGATCTTGTTGGCCTCCACCTGCATCTGCGTGGTGTCGAACGGGGAGGGTCTGAACTCCTCCTTCGTCTCCACCTCGTACGAAGTGACCTTCCCGGACCCGGCGTCCTCCACAATCGCGAGGATCGCATCGGCCTGGTCCTTCTCCCAGAACGGGTTGTCCGCGTGGTCGCCCCTGAAGGCGAGCATGCCGAACTTCCCGACGATCTCCCAGTAGGGCTTGGGTTCGAACCTCTCGATCTCCTCGTGCCTGTCGACCAGGAGCTTGAGCGTGGGGCTCTGGACCCTCCCGACGGACATGAAGTTCTTCCCGACCTGTCCGGAGGACAGGGAGATCAATCTTGTGAGGACGGCGCCCCAGGACAGGTCGATGATCTGCCTGGCCTCGGCGGCGTCCGCGAGCTTCTCGTTGGGCTCGGTGAGGCTCTCGAATGCGGCCTCGACCTCCCCTTTCGTGAGGGCGCTGAACTTGGCCCTCTTGACGGACCCCATCCCGATGCCGATCTCCTTGACCGTCTCCATCCCGATGAGCTCTCCCTCGCGGTCGTAGTCGGTCGCGATGATGACCTCGTCGGACTGTGCAGCCAGGTCCTTGATGGTATTCAGGATGGACTTGACCTTCACGGTCTTGATCTGCGGAGCGTGGACGAGCTCGGCGGGGTCCGTGGCCCCCCAGTCGTTGTACTCGGGCGGATAGTCCAGTTCGATGATGTGGCCGCGGAGGGACACGACGTTGTACTCGTCGCCTCCGGCCTCGAAGGATATCACCGTGACTCCTCCGGAAGAGGAGGACTTGGATGTGCCGTCGGAAAGGATAGTGGATATCCTGCGGGCGGCGTTGGCCTTCTCGGTGATTATCAGCTTCTTCATCGTCCGTCGGGGACTGGATGGCGCGATATAATGATTTCTAAATACCGTCGGCAGTCTGGCTCGGGCGCCGGAACAGCCCCGATCGGGAGTCTGGCTCTGTCATCCGTGCGTACGATTGCCGGAAGACGTAGCAACAATCGGCCTCCCCGGATCCGTCCCGTTCCTCCATTTGTCAAATCCGTCCGAACCCATCCCGTTTCCGTCGCTTTTATAATGGATGGATGGATACGCCATACCGATGTTCTACGAGGACTATGTCGAATACCTCCGCGGATGCGAGGGAGTCCTGAGGGTCGAACCGATCAGCCACGCTCAGATGGGCGAACTCGTCGAGACCGAGGAGTCCCTGAAGACCGCCACCTGCGGCCTGAGGATGGAGAACGTCGGCATAGTCACCTGCGCCTCGCGCAAGAACCTGTTCGTGATGTTCTGCACGGGGGACTTCAAGAGGCCGGACAAGATCACCATGGAGATGGTGGACGACCGCGGCGTCATCGTCGGACACGACGTGCCCCCCGGCATGCTCGAGGAGTACAAGGCCCGCGACGACGTCATCTGGTTCACGGACAACTTCGTCCTCTATCCCAAGAAGATCGCCCCCTACGACGCGCGCATGGTCATGAGGGCCTGCAGGATGGAGTGGGACGTGCCCGAGGACACCGTTTCCTGGACCTACTTCCCGTCGCCGGAGACCGCCGATCAGATAAACGACTGGTTCGGCAACAGCAACAAGAGGCTGTCTACGGTGGTAGTTGGAGTGGACGGGTTGGTCCCGTCCGAAGGTTCACTGGTTCCTGTGCCCGACATGGTGAAGGTTCCCTGTACTAGGGGCCGCCATGGTGAGCCTTCCTCTGAGAACACCTTTGATTGAGATCACCTCGTCGGCGAATCTCTTCAGGTCCTTCAGCTTGCCCTCGCAGATGAGGATCTCCATGCACTTGTCGTGATCGAGGTGCACATGGACCGAGGTGGTGACCATGGATTGGTGGGCGTGCTGCATGTCGGTGAGCTTGTCCCCGACGGACGTCATCGTGTGGTCGTAGACCATGACGACGGTGCCGACCATCCACTCGTCCTCGTTCTTCCACTCGGATTCGGCGAGGGAATCGCGCACCAGGTCCCTGATGGCCTCCGACCTGCTCACATAACCTTTCTTGGAGATCGATTCGTCGAAGAGCTTCAGTAGTTCGGGTTCCAAAGAGACGCCTATGCGCGTTACGCCTTCCATACGGCTGGATACAGTATCCAGGGTTTAACACCTTCGGACTGTAACGTATCCTATGCTGGCACAAGTACGAACATATTCGTATGATGATGTAAATGTATTTGATGTTAGGTTATAGTTGTGGATACTGGTGGGGCCGGGAGGCCCGGCCCCGGGGAGTTTATCACTCCGCCTGTGTGGCGGCGTTCCTGTTCTCGATATCCCTCTCCTCGGCGTTCTTGTTCTGCGTCATGATCCAGACGGGGATGTACGCCAGGAGGACCACCGCGCCGACGATGGCCGGGGTGAATCCCCCGGACAGGGTCCAGCTCCAGTAGACCAGGCAGGGGATGTACAGGATCTGCAGCACGAACATGCACAGACTCAGGTACTTCCATCCGCCGGGCAGCCTGAACGGCGATTCCAGATCCTTGAACTTGGGGGCGGTGCACATCCTGTAGTGCGCCAACACGGCGATACCGTTCGCCAGCGCGTATCCGATGGATCCGGCGGACAGGATGGTCATGATCGTATCGGACGATCCGAGCACGTTCCCGCTGATCGCGATGATCAGGGTGAGCGCGAGGTTGAACGCGGCGACGAAGATCATCGCGTTCGTGGGCATGTTGTGCTTGTTCTTCTTCCCGAACCACTCGGGCATGTTCTTCTCGCTCGCCATGGAATCCAGGGTCATGGACGATCCGAGGAATCCGGTCTGGACGATGAGGATCATCGCCACGACCAGCAGGGCCAGGGCGACGTAGGAGCCGGCATGGCCGAACACGGCCTCGGCGATGGGGACGAGGGTGGCGTACCCGGCGTCGTTGACGCCGTCGATTCCCAGCGACCCGTAGACGCTGAAGGACACGAAGAAGTACAGGATGAGGCAGATGAACCCGCAGGACATCAGCGCCTTCGGGACATCGTGGGCGGGGTCCTCGTACTGGGGCCCGTATATCGCGGCGGTCTCCCAGCCGCATGCGCTCCACTGCGCGATGGCCAGGCATCCCAGGAGCAGCGCTATGTCGCCGATCGACCAGGTCCAGCCTGAAGGCGTGATCTCGGTGGTTATGTTGTCGAAGCTGAACATCCCGATCGCGTATGCCCCGATGAGGATGACCACCATCGGGATGATGGAGACGATCGCGAGGATCATGCTCATCTTGGCCCCGTTCTCGATACCGCGGGAGCTGAGGGCGTACATCAGTGCGAGGATCGCGAGCATCACGATGCCGTAGAACCCGACCGACGCCCATCCCTCCAGGTTGAGGGAGAGCATCTGCGACAGGTAGTCGGAGATGAGCATCCCGAAGATCATGACCACAGGGGTCCAGGCGAACCAGTAGCACCAGGCGCAGAAGGCGCCGATGAACTTGCCCTTGTTGTATCTCGAGGTGTCGTTCTTGTCCGTGAACACCTCCTGCGCGCAGCCGGGTAGACCGACCGCGTGGGGGAAGCATGTGGACATCTCCCCGTAGGCGAGGTTCTGAGCGAATCCCTGCAGGACGGAGAACACCCACACGAGGATCGATATGCCCCATACCAGGGACGATATGTCGTACAACGACGGCAGGATGAGGAGCGGCACGCCCAGGGCGACATACATGCCCTGTTTCCAGCTGAGCTTGCCAGCCGCGGATATGACTTCGTTTTCTGTCATAGTATCTGTTTTCCGGCGGTTGTCATCAGCTCGCGATTCCGATCCCTCAAACGGAGTGTCAGTCCGTGGAGTCCCGGGCTTCTGAGACCGGATTGTTCAACGCATCCCGCGGTATATAAAATTAATGAGCTATCAACATAATCTCCGATTAAGCAATATTTATAATGATAGCTCAATGTTTAAAACCGGGACGGAAAAGGTCATCCATCCACCTGTTTCAGGGAATCCATCTTGTAGTACGGCGCACGGAGCGCCTCGGCCAGGACGACCGCGTGCGTCCTGCCCCGGGGATCGGCCGCCGTATCGACGACTATCCAATGCTCCGGATGACCGCATATCGCACCGGCGAGCTCCAGGGACTCCTCGAACGGGTCCCTCCCGGGATCCATCGCGATGTTCGCCTTGGCGTCCGTCATCAGAATGAGATAGCAGGACTCCGACGGATGCTTCCTCATGTACTCCGAAGCGTACCTGTCCGCGTATGCGATGGCCTCGGTCAGCGGGGTCTTCCTCCCCACCGACAGGGAATCCAGAACGTTCTTGACGCTCCCCACGGACCTCGTCGGGGGCAGCGCCATCCCTATCGATTCCTCGTTGAACGTCATGATCCCCACCGAATCCCTGCGGACGTAGTGGGTGGCGAGCATCGAGAGGATTGAGGCCTTCACGGCCCTCATGCGGCCCCTGATCACCAGGGAGCCGCTGTTGTCCACCATGAACAGGAACATGCAGGTGCGCTTCCTCTCACGGACCTTCTCCATCAGATCCGATCTTTCGAGCAGCATCCTGTCGCCGTCGCGGCCCCTCCCCCTCTGGAACGGGGCGGCGTGGCGGATGGTCGCATCTATGTGCAGATCCCCTCCGTCGGTCATCGGCCTCGCCGAGACGCACCTGCCCTCCTTGGATTGATCCTTCATGGACCTGCGCTTCTCGACCGCGTCCTGGTCCATCTGACCGCGGCACTCCTCGATCAGATCGATGGCCTCGAACATCTCCCCTATGCGGGGGACGACCTCCTCCGGTCCGTCGAGGGGGTCGTTCTCCGAACAGGTCACGACGCAATCCCCTCCGGCCTGCACCGGGGCTTCGGACCCCTCGGACTGCTCCTTCGGGGCCGGCTTCCTGTCGTCGTGGATGAAGCGCTTCATGTGGGAGTCGCCGTAGAAGTTCACGACCTCCTCGTTCCTCTCCTCCCGGCGGCGGGTCCTGCGGTGCGCCAGGCAGAGGAGCATCGCCGTGCGGACGTCGTCGTCCGATATCGCATCGCGTCCATCCAGTGCGGCGAGCGCGCGGGCGGTCCTGACGCATGCTATCCCGCCCCTGTGGCCCTCCACCCCGAGTTCGGAACAGGTTTCGGCTATCTCATCGAGCACCGCATCCGGTATCGGGATCCCCGGGATCAGCTCCCTGGCGCGGAGGACCCTGTCACGGAACCCTGCAATCTCGTATCCCGATGCGCCGATGTTGCTCCTCATCACGTCCATCCTGAAATCGGCGTCCTTCGGCGCCGGGATCGTGACGCACATGTCGAAACGGTCGGACAACCCGGGCGGGAGCTTCGACTCGTGTATGTTCAGCATCCCGACCATCGACGCTTGGATGGGATACGATGAGGAGATCCCGTCGCGCTCGATGCGGACGCTCCCCGACGATATGCAATCCAACAGCGCATGGACGAACCTGCGGTCCGCGAGGTTCACGTCGTCCATGCAGACGAACCCGTCCCCCACTTCGGACAGTATCCCCCTGCGGGCGACCGCCTTTCCCGTGGCCATGGTGGTCTCGGCATCCAATCCGCCGAAGACCTGCTCGTCGGAGCATCCCGATGGGATGATCGTGGGCGCCTTCCCGCACACCTCCGACGAGACGGCCCTCACCAGGGACGTCTTCCCGACGCCGGTCGGACCCTTGACGAGCAGCGTCCTGAGCTCCGGATCGGCCGCCAGGCACATCAGCGCCTTCTTCGGCAGGTCGAGACCGCATATCCTGTCGCAGCCGACCGCGATCGGCATCCTCTCAGACAACGGACCAAAGCCTCCTGGTCGAACCTGGCCTCCTCGAACGGTCCGCTCTTCAGGCGGTGCCTCAGCACCATCCCGGCGGTGGCGGCGACGTCCTTCGTATCGACGTCGGTCCTCCCCTCCAGGGCCGCGTTGGCCTTGGCGGCGCGTATCATGGCGAGATCGGCGCGGTGACCCTCCAATCCGAACCTGATCGACACCATCGCGATGGATCTCAGGAGGGAATCGGTGGCTTGGATCTCCGGTAGCAGCCCCTTCGCGGCGGAGATCTTCGCTTCGAGCTCCGCCGTCTCCCCGGAACATGCCTCGCAGTAGGCCTTCGGATCCGAATCGAACTCCAGCCTCCGCTTGATAACCTCGACCCTCGTGGCCGGGTCCCTCTCGGTGGCGATGTCCACTGACATCCCGAAACGGTCCAGCAGCTGCGGCCTCAGGTTCCCCTCCTCCGGATTCATGGAGCCCACCAGGATGAAACGGGCCGGGTGGGAGAACGATATCCCCTCCCTCTCCACGTAGTTCCTCCCCATGGCCGCCGAATCCAGCAGCAGGTCGACGATGTGGTCGTCCAGCAGGTTCACCTCGTCCACGTACAGGAGATTCCCGTTTGCCTTGGCCAGCACCCCTCCCTCGAACCTGCGCTTGCCGGTGCTCAGAACATGCTCGATATCGAGGCTCCCGGAGATCCTGTCCTCCGTCGCGTTGAGGGGGAGCTCCACCACGGACATCCTGCGCTCCTCCGATTCCAATCCCCCGGCCCTGAACTTCTCGAGGCAATCCTCGCACATGAAGCGGGGGTCATCGGTGCAGCAGTTGAAGCGGCACCCCTTCGAGGAGGACACGCGGGGCAGTATCGCGCCGAGCGACCTGACGGTGGTGGACTTCGCCGTCCCCTTCTCCCCTCTGATAAGGACCCCGCCTATGGAAGGGTCCACTATGTTGAGCAGGAGTGCGCGTTTCATCGCGTCCTGCCCCACGATCCTGACGAACGGGAAGGCCTGGCTCCCCTCTGGCTCGGTTACATCCATGTCGCATCCAACCTTGATGACACGTCTCTTAAAGTCGTGTCCATCTCAATAAAAATAATGTGCATACATCTATAATAATGTACAGCGCATCATTAACATTGACAACTCACTAAAATTAAATACCACCACGGAGATGTTGGAATCACAGGGAGCCGGGAGGAATCCCGGAGTTCCCGAGAAAAAGGAGGAAGCAGAAAATGCCAAAATACCCCGGAAGGGTCAAGATGAACGGCATCAAACTCGAGCTGTTCACCGAAGACGACATTCGCGAGATCGACTACGCCACCAGGGACGTCCTGGAGAACTACGGAGTCCAGGTCTCCGACGAGGAAGGCCTTCAGATCTTCGCCGACGCCGGATGCGAGGTCAACTTCGAGACCAAGATGGTCAAGATCCCCACCAAGGTGATCAACCAGGCCCTCGCGACCGCACCCAAGAAATTCTACCTCTACGGAAGGGACGACGAGCACACCGTCGAGCAGATGCACAAGGGAAGGGTCCACTACACCAACTTCGGGACCGGTATCCAGATGTGCGACTACCTCGGCGACGGCAAGTTCGAGACCAGGGACTCCACCGATGCGGACCTGGCCAACACCGCCAAGCTGGTCGACGCGCTCCCCAACGTCAGCTACTTCTCCCTCGCGGTCTCCGCCAGGGACTGGGCCGGCGTCGGGCTCGAGGACGTCCACGAGATGATCACATCCCTGAAGAACACCTCGAAGCACTTCCACCACATCGACCCCGTCGGCGACAACGTGGACCTCTACTGGGAGATCCTCAAGGCCTACTACGGCGGAGACGAGAAGATGGCCCGCGAGAGGCCCATCATGTCCATGCTCGTGTGCCCCACATCGCCCCTCGAGATCAGCCACAACGCCGCCCAGGTCATCATCAAGGGAGCCCGCTACGGGATCCCCGTCAACGTCCTGTCCATGGCCATGGCCGGCGGATCGTCCCCGATCTTCCTGGCCGGAACGCTGGTCACCCACAACGCCGAGATCCTCTCCGGACTCGTGCTGAGCCAGCTGGCCAACCCCGGCGCCAGGGTCCTGTACGGATCCTCGACCACCACATTCGACCTCAGGAACGGGACCGCACCTGTTGGCTCCCCCGAACTCGCGCTGATCAGCGCATCCGTCGCTAAGCTCGGACAGTACTACGGACTGCCCGTGTTCGTCGCCGGCATGTAGACCGACGCCAAGGTGCCCGATTCCCAGGCCGCCCACGAGAAGTCCATCACCTCCCTGCTCCCCGCCATGTCCGGTGCGAACTCCATCTACGGATCCGGGATGCTCGAGCTGGGTCAGACCTTCTCCATGGAGCAGATGGTCATCGACAATGACATAATCGCAATGAACTTCAAGATCCTCGAGGGGGTCCCCGTCACCGACGAGACCCTCGCCGTCGACGCCATCAAGGAGGTCGGTGTCGGGAACGATTTCCTCGGCCACATGACCACGATGGAGCACTTCGAGGACGCCTCCAACCCCTCGGTCTTCGACAGGACCATGCTCGGGGAATGGAGGGCCAACGGATCCAAGAACGCCGTCGAGAGGGCCCACGAGGTCGTCCTCGACATCATGGCGAACCACGTAGTGAAACCGATTCCCGAGGACAGGCTCGCCGCCATGGAAGCCATCATGAAGAGGGGCGACGAGGAGTTCCAGAAGAAGAAGCAGCAGGAGTGATCGAAATGACAACTGAGACATTGATTGAGAGAGCGAAGAACGCCGTCATCGCCTACAAGGTGCCCGACTCCAAAGCCGTCGCCGAGGAGGCCATCGCGGACCCCGACGTGGACCTCGTGAGGGTCATCTCCGAGGGATACAGCGCCGGGATCAACTACGTCGGAGAGCTCTTCGCGCAGAAGAAGGTCTTCCTTCCCCACATCATGGCCGCCGCAGGCGCCCTGACCGCCGGACTGGACATCATCACCCCCGAGCTCGAGAAGCGCGGCGGTGCCACCGACAGCGGACTCGGGAACGTCGTCATCTGCTCCATCGAGGGGGACATCCACTCGATCGGCAAGGACATCGTGGCCATCATGCTGAAGGTCGCCGGGTTCAACGTGTTCAACATCGGCAGGGACGTCCCCCTCAAGGACATCGTCCAGGCCTGCAAGGACCACGACGCCGACGCCGTCGGGACCTCCGCGCTCATGACCTCCACCATGGTCCACCAGAAGGACCTCGAGCAGATGATGGTCAAGGAGGGCCTCAAGGGCAAGTGCCTGACCAATGTCGGAGGAGCCCCCGTCACCCAGCAGTGGGCGGACGAGATCGGCGCCGACCTCTACACCGAGAGCGCAACCGACGCTTCCGCGAAGTTCGTCGCGGCATTCGCCGACAGGGCGTGAACGAACACCGCCGCGGTCCCAAGATCCCCGGGACCGCGACGGATACACTCAGAGCCCCGGGACCAAGCTGTTCGATCATCGCTGTTCCTCCCCCGGGGCCTGTCACTTCTATGAAACAATCATCCTCGGACATCCTGGAGGACATGACGAAGCTCATGGTCCCCATGCTCTCACGCGTTAGCATTAAGGCGCCGGAGACTTTACAGGGTGGTATGGCCGTTCATGAGGACGTATACTGGAACTCGTTCCTCCCTGCATTCTTCGACAGGATGAGCTTCCAGATGAGGAAGAACATGACCGAGGTCGTGTCTCCCTACGGACTCACGAGCGCCCACGCGATCTACCTGATCGCGCTGAAGCTGCAGGACGGACAGACCCTCGTGAGCCTGTCGCGCTTCCTGGACCTGGATACGGCCAACACCAACAGGGTCATCAAGGTCCTGAGGGAGAAGGGGTTCGTCTACGACGACAGGAAGACGGAGAACAGCAAGAAGTACTTCATCTACCTGACCGAGTCCGGCCAGGAGCTCGCCGAATTCATCATGAAGAGGGTCACCGAGCTGAACAACAGCTACTTCAAGGACATCCCCCGCGAGGATGTGCTCCACCTGCGCAACACGCTGATCCACATCCTGAACAACATGAACCTCGACATCGACAGCTACATGCACTCGAAGTACGAGGATCCGTTCTACACCCACCTGCACATCACCCCGCTGGTGGACGGCTACGAGACCGAATCGGTCCGCGCCCCGCCGGAAGACGAGTGAGTCGCACCGCTGTCCGGGATGCAACCCTACAGGGTCTGCTATATAAACCTTGGATGGATGGATGTATCAACCATATTTATATACAAAGACCGTGAAAAATAGTTATATTTATATATGGCTTCGCAGAGGCCAGCGAATTATAAATAATGTTAACTCAATGATTCATCCATGGGAAAAGTCGTGGCAGTTCTCTCCAACGACGTGGGAGGAAACGATGCTGACGCAATCGTGAATTCGGTTCTCGACGGAGCCATGGGGCTCTCGACGAACATCATCAAGCTGTACAAGCTCCAGACCATGAAGGATCTGAGGGGATGCGACGGGTGCTTGAAGTGCAAGGCGGACAACAGGTGCCGCCTGGACGATGACCTGACCATCGTCCTCAACGACATACGCGACGCGGACTGCGCCGTCATCTCCACACCCGTGGTATTCAACGGGCCGTGCGCCCAGTACAAGTTGCTCGAGGACAGGATGATCTCGTTCCTCGACGAGAACGACAAGCCGATCTTCAGCGGGAAGAACGCGGTCCTCGTCGTCACATGTCCCAAAGAGGACGAGGGGAAGAAGGTCGCCGATGCGCTGACATACAACCTCGTACGCCTGGGATTCACCGTGTGCGACACCATCGTCTACTCCGACAGGGACGGGAAGGCCCCGGCATCGGAGAACGCGGAGCTGCTGCTCGAGGCGAAAAGGATCGGATCCAAGTTCGAGGGCGTCAACAGGGACAGGCAAGTTTGACTCCCCTGTCCCTCGACCAATCTCCTTCCAATCCCTATCCAACAATCGTATGAACTGTTGAATTTTTTCAACAGTTTCATCGATATCTACCTAACAACGTACTGTCCTCCCAGGAATCCCGTACCTCCAGCCCTTTTTTAACCTGTAACGCCGTTACATCGGGCATGGACTACGACATGACAGTGTACGAATCGGAAGCTGCCAGATCGAAGGACGTCTCCGATACGGAGAGGTTCGATGCCAGCTTCCAGGCCCTCGAGACCGCCGGGATCGGCATCAGGAGGGTCATGTGCTCGTCCCCGGAGGACCTCGGAGGTGCGAGGGAGGCGCGCTCCATCGTCGAGGAGGAAGGCATGGACTCCCTCCCGATCTGCGAATACCAGGGCGTGGCCATCAGCGTCGGCCAGTACCCGTCCGACCAGGACCTCGCCGATTTCCTCGATGTCCCCGACGGCGTCCTGAGCGTCGACAGGACCAAGCCCCCAGCCATGGGGAACGACCTGCCCCCGGCCTGCGCCTGCAGACCGGTCAGATGACACAAATACCGAGGCGTCCATTGCGACCGCATGAGGATAACGATCGGCGGTACGGTGCAGGGTGTCGGGTTCAGACCCGCCGTGTACAGGGCCGCCGAGAGGACGGGCGCCTCGGGCACCGTCCGCAACGACGGCTCGTCCGTCGTCATAGAGACGGACAGGGGGGACGAGCTGATCGGGGAGCTGCTCTCCGATCTGCCCCCTCTCGCCCGCATCACGGGCATCGAGAAGCTCGATACGCCCTATTCCGGACCGAACGGTTTCTCCATCATCCAATCCGGAGGCACCGGCAGGGGCGCCTCCATCCCCGCCGACAGCGCGGTATGCGACCAATGCGTCGCCGAGATCTTCTCAAACGGGAGGCGTTCCGGATACCCGTTCACCACCTGCACGGCCTGCGGACCCAGATTCACACTCCTGAGGGGGATGCCGTACGACAGACCCCTGACGTCCATGGACCGCTTCCCTCCCTGCCCCGAATGCGGTAGGGAGTTCGCCTCGCCGTCGGACCGCAGGTTCCACCATCAGACCATCGCCTGCCCCTTATGCGGTCCCTCGTACCGCCTGGTCACGAAGGACGGCATCGAGACGGAGGACCCGATCGGCAAGCTGGCGGAGCTCCTCGACGGCGGCAAGAGGGCGGTCGTCCAGGGATGGGGCGGGATGCACATCTGCTGCACCCTCGACAGGATCGGGGAGCTCAGGGAATGGTACGGCAGGAGGCAGAAGCCGTTCGCCATCATGGCGAGGGACCTGGAAGCCCTCCGGAGATACGCGGAACCGACCCCGGAGGAGATATCCCAACTGGAATCCCCCGGAAGGCCGATCGTCCTGTGCGGGAAGATCCCCTCCGACGAGACGGAATCCGCCTCGCCCGGTCTCGACACCATCGGGATGTTCCTCCCGTACACCGGGATGCACCACATATTATTCTCAAAATTGAGGCACGACGCACTCGTCATGACGTCGGCCAACCCGCCCGGCGAGCCCATGGCCGTCACTGAAGACGAAGCCATGAGGATCGACGCCGACGCGTGGCTGCTCCACGATCAGGACATAATCAACAGAGCCGATGACACCGTCCTCAGGATGTTCGGCGACAGGACCCAGTACATCCGCAGGTCCAGGGGATCCGTCCCCTACGGCATCCAATGCCCGCAGGGCGACGTGGTCGCCCTCGGGGCGCAGGAGAACCTCACGGGATCCGTCGCATCCGGGGGCACGATATGGCCCACGCAGCACATCGGGAACGGGGAGAAGATCGGCGTCCCGGAGTATCTCGAGGAGGCCGTCAGGACGCAGATGAGGTTCGTGGGATGCGAGCCGTCGATAATCGCCATAGACCTCCACCCCGGCTACTCCAACAGGAGATTCGCCAGACGCATGTCCGAGGAATACCGTGCGGACATCGTCGAGATCCAGCACCACTGGGCCCACGCCGCTTCATTGATGATCGAGAACTCCGTCGACAGGTGCGTCACACTGACGTTGGACGGGACCGGCCACGGGGACGACGGCACCGCCTGGGGAGGAGAGGTATTGGATGCGACCTTCGACGGATACGAGAGGGTCGGACACCTCCAGGGCATCCCGCTGCTGGGGTCGGAGAAGGCGCTCTACGATCTGAGGAGGCTGAGATTCGCGATAGACGCCATCAACGGCACCGATAACCAGGATTTCACCGACTCCGAATCCGCCGTACTGATGAAGCTGATGCCGAAGAGCGTGACATCGTCGTCCATGGGCAGATACCTCGACGCGATCTCATACTCGCTGGGGATATGCCAACACAGGGACTACGACGGCGAGCCGGCCATGAAGGTCGAACCCCTCCTGAATAATGGGCGTCTCATCGACGGATACGGAGTCCGGACGGAGGACGGCGTCGTCATGACGGCCGAGCAGTTCTCCCGCATCGATCCGGATCACAGGAAGGAGGACGTCGCCTACTCCATGGTCCGCAACGTGATGCAATCCCTCGTGGACATCGCGGCCGAAAGAGCCGATGCGGAGGGCGTCGAACACATCGGTCTGACCGGAGGGGTGTCGTACAACGGGGCCATAGCCAGGATGTTCGAAGACATGGTTATATCCTCCCGCCACGTTCCTCTGATGCACAGGGAGGTCCCCAACGGGGACGGAGGCATATCGGTCGGACAGGCCGCCATCGCCCTGAGGAAGGTAACATGAGCAATCTCCTATTCGTCCTTCTCGACGGGGCCGAGGACGACCCGTGCCCGCAGCTTGACGGTAAAAAACCGATAGACGTCGCAGAGATGCCTTTCCTGGAATCCAGGGTCAAGCACCGCTGCAGGACCACCGGCCGCGGGTACACCCAGCTGTTCCTCAACGAGTTCTTCACCGGCCACCCTCCCGAGATCGAGAGGGCCGCCCTCGAGGCCATGGGCCTCGGATTGCCCATAAAAGACCCCAAGAGGGTCGCGTACCGCCTCAGCCCCGCCAGGATCGGGGACGGGATGGTCCACTGGTGCTACCACAACTCCGAGTTCAAGGACGAGCTCCAGGAGCGCGTCATGTCCCACATGGACATCCTCGAACCCTACAACCCCGAGATACAGTTCTTCGTGGAGGGCCGCGCGGTCCTCACCATGGAATCCGATGATGTCCCGGTCACCCCGGCACCGCCGGTCGACGCCCCGTACAAGGAGGTGAACGGCCCCCTCGGACAGATGATAAAGGAGATCGCATCCGAGATGGGCGGGATCACCGAATACCCCTGGGGATGCGGACGCTGCGGGAAACAGTATCCCGGATTCCCCGGGATCAGGAAGCTCACGGCGTTCTCGGACAGCCCCACATCGCTTGGGATCTGCGCATCCCTCGGCTACGACATCGACCTCATCTACGACCTGGAGGGGAGGTTCCCCAAGGCCAGGGAGGCCCTGAAGCACGGGGACGTGTTCCTGCACATCGACGAGGTGGACGAGTACAGCCACCAGAAGGACCCCTTCAAGAAGAAGGCCGTCCTGGAGCGCACGGACGAGCTGATGTCCGAGTACTTCCCGGACGCAGACCGCATAATCTACTTCGCAGACCACGGCACGTCCTGCGTGACGGGTGAGCACATCCTCACCGACGTGCCCGTCTGGACCACATTCGACATCGGGGCGCAGGAAGGGGAGATAGTCCCCCTCAAGGAGCTGGTCCCGAGGATCCTCGAGCATAGGTGAGACAAATGGAATTCGAACTGCCGCCCTCTCTGGGCATATACGGGAACGAGAAGATCGCCAAGGACGTCCTCTCCAGGATCTGGGGGAAGCGCGGGGTGTTCACATGCACCGTCGCCAACACCAGGACGTCGACCATACCGGGACTCTCGGATGCGGGGGACACCCCCGAGCTCACCATGTTCACCGGCCCCGCCGATGCGGAACTCCTCGTGAACGGCAAGACCACCTGCATGAAGGGGATCCCCATCAACCCCGGAGGAATCCCCACGCCCGCCACGCTGACGCTGGCGGCCCTGAAGCTCTCCGGGATGCAGTACTTCATCGTCAACGGAGGATGCTCCATCGTCCCCTATGTGCCGTTCTTCGACATGGGAGGGGAGTGCGGGGACTTCATCACCACCGGGAAGGCGGTCAAGAACGCCCGCACGGAGTTCGAGAAGGGGATGATGCTCGGGAAGCTGCTGGCGAGGTCCAACGACTTCGTCATCATCAGCGAGAGCTGCGCCGGAGGGACGACCACCGCCCTCGCCGTCATGAAGGCCATGGGAGTGGTGAAGGAGAACCTGGTCAGCAGCAGTTCGCCCAACAACCCCAAGGAGCTGAAGACCAAGGTGGTCGATGAAGCCCTGGCGGCAGCCGGGATCGAGCCCGGGGACATGAAGGACGACCCCCTCGGGGCCATCGAGTGCGTCGGGGACCCCATGATGCCCGCCAACATCGGGATCGTATGCGGAGCGGCACCGTACGTGCCGGTCATCGCCGGGGGCGGGACCCAGATGGGAGCCGTCATCGCGGGTGCGGTCGCGCTCCACCCGGAGATAATCGGGAACCTGATCCAGGGGACCACCAGATGGCTGATGGACGACGCCAACTCCAGCATGAGGAAGATCGTCGACTCCATCACGCCCGATGTTCCCTCGGTGTACGCCAACGTCGACTACTCCTCCAGCCCCTACGAGGGCCTCCAGGCCTACGAGTGGGGATACATCAAGGAAGGCGTCGGATGCGGCGGTTCCTCGGTCGGAGCCATAGCGATGTCCGCCGGGAAGATAACCGCCAAAGATCTGTCGGACAAGGTTGAGGAGATCTACAGGGAGATAATGGGCGACGCCATCGCTCCCTGAAGAAGCTCCTCGCCAGATCCAACTCCCTCGGCGTGTTGACGTTAACGGCCAGCTCGGGCCAGTTGGTGTCGAACAGGCACTCGTCGAGATAATCCCCTTTCAAAGTGCGCGGCCGGTTCATGATGCACAGGCCGGACAGGACCCATTTGAATCCCCTGTCCTCCCTGATGTACGAAGGCGTGATGCCGATGCCGCGCACGGTCCTCTCATCCACCACCGCGATGGCGGATTCCATGACCCTCGGGTCGAAGTATTCTATGAACCTGTCCACGACCTCGGTCGTCAGGAGGGGGAGGTCGGACGGGCATGTGAGGACGTAATCCCCTTCCATCGTCTCGAAAGCGGTGTGGAGGTCGTCCATGAAGCTCTCCCCGGACGTGCGGATGGTCTCCGCCCCGATGCTCTGGAGATAGCGCTCCGTCTCGATCGTATGGTCGCTGACGGAAACGAGCACCCGGTCGATGTGCTTGGATGCCTTGAGAGCGTCCAACACCCTCCTGACCGTCGGAGCGTCCCCGACCATCAGCATCGGCTTCTCGATGCCGCACTGACCCATGCGTGTACCTTTCCCACCGGCGTTGATCAGGGCCTGCACTTCAGATCACCAGTCCGAATGCGATTACCATCACGAGCATGGACGCGAACCTGGCGATCTCGTGGGATGCTCCCAGGATGTCGCCGTTGACCATCCCGAAGACCCTGTTGGCCCTGCGGGCCATGAGGCGCGCGGATACGATGGACGCGACCATCCCGAGTATGACGACGAATACGGCATCGGAGAAAAGGATCGACGAGTTGCCCCAGATCCAGTTGGTCACCGCGGCCCCGGCGATGGCGAACACGAGTATCAGAACGAAGGTGATCTCGCAGGACGTGACCGCCGACCTCCCGTTGGTCTGTTCGACCTGCCTCCCGGCCATCCCGTTGCTCGGAAGCCCGTAGCATGCCGTGACGACCTGGGCGTTCTTCGCCAGCACCTCGGTCACGGGCGCGAGCACGATTATGAAAGCGAACGCCGCCGAGTACAGGGAGAAGTTCAGGAGCGTGACGATGAGCGCCACGCCGAGCCCTCCGGCTCCGATGAGCGTGTCCTTCAACGCACGCACATGATCGGCCTGAGTCCCGGCCACGATGGAACCGTCGCCGAAATCCGCCAATCCGTCGAAATGCAGGAACCTGCTGCCGAAATAGACCGTCGCGAGTATCGCGGCGGCCGTGAACAGCGAGGACGACAGTATCCCGTGGCGGGACAGCAGGACCAGAACGACCGCCTCGATGAATACCACCAGCCCGATGAGGGCGCCCACCAGCGGGGCGAGATGGAACTTCGAGTCCATGGCGTCCATGTCCTCCTGCGTGATGTCCTGCTGCCAGATGGTGAAGAACGACACCATCGCCTTGAGGGCGCTGCCGGCCATCGGCATCCCCCCGCTTTCTTCGATATCATGGTGATGATGCGATCCATGAGAGAACCATCCTCCGGGACATCCGTCCCTATGATGCGGGATGCCTCGGAGAGGATCAGATCCGTCTCCCCGCAGTTCCCGTCCTGGGCGATCGAATCCGCCCTGTCCGCCGCGAACCATGCCAGGTCCAGCAGCGCGGAGACGTCCTCCCGCGATAGGAGGGCCTCCAGATTGTTACCGTAAGTCACGGGATCCGAACCGGAACCCGACATGCGCAGCAATTTCTCCGCATCGAGCCCCATCCTGTCGAGGATCTTCCCCGGCGTCAGCGGTATGGGGTGCTCGTTCCTGATGTCCAGCGCGTACCCGACGGCAGCGGACACCGCTCTGGCGGAGGCGATACCGATTTTCGAACCGGTCCCGGTCCAGGACACGCCGTCGGCGCCCTCGGGCGATATGACCGCCATGGCGTCGGATGTGGTCCCGGTCTCCCTGAACCCGTGCTCGGCCATCGCTACGGATTTGGCTTCGACCAGGGGGATGAACAGGTTGACCTTCCCCTCCATTGTCATCGGAACGGACGATACGATGCCGACGTTGATCGTGCCGGCCCTCATCTCCTCCGCCCTGCGCTTCGATACGAGGGAATTCTCCGGATAATCGCGGAGCTCCTCCCCCGCTATGACATGGTTGCTCAGTCCCGCGGTGGCGAACGCCGCCGAGTCCACCCCTTCGTAGGAGCATTCCTTGAGATTGAACACGTAGTCGACCTCGGCCGCGGTCATCATCCCCAGGGTGTCCTCGGGCAGTCCGAGGGAATCCCTGACATGCTCCGCATCATGGACGGGATGGGCGCAGTCGTAGTCCTTGGGGACCTGCATGATGAACGCCGCGCTTATCCTCGACACGCCGCCGTTCAGGACGGCGCAGCTGAGGGATTCCATCCTCTCCGTGAAGCGGACCACGCCGACGGGCCATCCGTCGACCTCCTCGATGCCCACGGATGCTATGTACTTCAGAAGACCGACCTCCAGAATCCGAAGAGGGCGTCCTCGCAGAACATCTGCACCTGGATGCCGACGACCCCGTAGAGGATCAGGCACACGGTCAACAGGAAGATCATCGAGGCGAGCTCGATAAGCCTGCAGCACCTCCTGACGTCCGCCGTGGTGGGCATGGGCCCGTCTCCCATGACGTAGACCCCGCGCTTCTCCATCCTTATGCCGAGGACGGCTGCGGTGGCGGTCATGGACCATCCGCTGTTGGGGCTGGGGGTCTTGGTATGCTCGGCCTTCGCCGCGGGGACGGAGGCCCTCCAGTCCATGCCCAGTAGGAGTCCGGCCAATGCTATGAAGTAGGGCGAGACGCGCGATGTCAGGAATCCCAGGACATCGTCGAACTTCGCCGGGAAGAACCCTATCTTGGAGTATTTCTCGTTGAGATAGCCCCACATCGCGTCCATCAGGTTGGCGCACCTGAACATCACCGCGCCGGGGAGCCCGAATATGCCGAAGTACAGCATCGGCGAATATGCACTGTCGACCAGGTTCTCGGACACGGTCTCGCAGCACGACGATGCCACGTGCTCCGCGTCCATCCCCTTGGTGTCGCGGCTCACGATCATCTGCACGCGGGCGTCCGCCTGCTCCAGATCTCCGGAGTCCAGCGCATCGCAGATGGGGTCGCAGTGCTTCCTGAACGAGAAGATGGCGAACGAGATCTTGAATACGAACGCGGTGGCGATTATCCAGCAGGCCTCCCCGATCTCGGGGGATATCTCGGACACGCCGATCCTGAAGACCGATGTTATGCAGAGCCCGATGGCCGAGAACAGGATGAAGACCAGGAGGTACGACAGGAACCCGACGACGGTCGCCTTGCGGGACCCGCGGTTCTTGACCCTCTTATCGATGGCGGACAGGATGTTGCCCATCCACCTCAGTGGATGGATGGAATTGGGCACCTCGCCCACGAACCTGTCGATGAGCAGGGCCAGAACGACGATGAGGATCGCGTCGAACCACGGCTGCATCGGCTCACCCGTTCAGGACGGAATCCACCGCGGCGACGAAGCGACAGTTGCGCTCCTTGTCCTTGACGCTGTACCTCACGTACTTGGAGAACTGCGGGCCGAAGGACGAGCAGTCCCTCACGGCTATCCCGCGGGCCATCATCCTGGCCTTGAACTCCGGGGCGTCCATGCCGATGGATTCCAGCGAATTGAAGTAGAAGAACGAGTCGGACACGTCCCCGACGGGGAATCCGACCTCCTTGAGCGCCGAGTTCATCGCCTCCGACTCCTCGGCCATCACGCAGGCGGCGTGGTCCACGTGGTCGCGGCAGTCCCTGAGGAACTTGATCGCGACGGCCTGCTCCACCTGCCCCACGTTCCATGTCATGCGGACCTTGTTCATGGCATCCGCCAGGTCCGGACTCGCCATCCCGAATCCGATCCTTATGCCGGGTATGGCGAAGGATTTGGTCAGGGACGAGGCGACGATGAGGTTGTTGAAGCGGGACACCAGGCCGGAGAGCGTGTTGTCGACGAATCCGGGCACCAATTCGAGCAGCGTCTCGTCGAGGAACACGAGCACTCCCATGTCCTCGCACTCCCTCACGATGCGGACCAGCTTGTCCTTCGGCTCGATGCGTCCGGTGGGATTGTTCGGGTTGCAGATGTAGACCGCCTTGGCCCCTATGGCCTTGCGGAGCAGCTCGTCGGCGTCTATGCGGAAATCGTCCTCCGGGCGCAGCTCGACGTTGTCGATCTGCGCACCGACGATCCTGCACTGCTGTGTGTACTCGGCGAAACTCGGGCAGGGGATGACGACCCTGTCGCCCCTCTCGAAGAACGTGTTCGGAACGCATCTGATTATATCCGAGGACCCGGCGCCGATGACGATGCTCTCCTCCGCCACATCGAACGCCTTGGAGACCACGTCCTTCAGCTCCGTGCAGGAATCGTCGGGATAATGACCCACGCCCTCCAATGCGGAGAGGACGGTCTCCGCCAGGCATTCCGGCGGTCCGAAGGGATTGAGATTGTGGCTGTAGTCCTCGACTCCCTCGGTCCTCCAGGCCTGTCCGCCGTGCACCGTCTTAGGGAGACCCAGGAGCTCCTTCCTGGGGGTTATGCGTCCCTTCATGTGCAGCATAAGGAGGTAGGCGGTATATAACAAGTGCAAGAACTGGCACCATCGTGCCACCGCCGGAATCGCGAGAGCGGGCCCGCCGGGATTCGAACCCGGGTCTGAGGCTCCGGAGGCCCCCATGCTATCCAAGCTATACTACGAGCCCAATGAGCTTTGGAGTTTGAGAGAACTTGGTGCCGGGGAGGGTTTCTCCCCGGCGGATCCTGTGCCTCCGATTGAGAGGGTGGAGGCGGAAGAAGATGTTCTCTTACGGGTTCACTGCTTGTTGGTGAACTCGGTGTATCCGCAGTGGCCGCAGGCGACGCGGTCGCCGTGGGTGGCCATGAACACGCCGGGTCCGCACTTGGGGCAGACGGGCTTGGTCCTGACGAGCTTGTCGCCCTCGACCTTGTACGCGTCCTTCTTCGAAACGACCTTGGGTGCCGCTGCTTTCTTGGCTGCCATTCAAATCACTCCTCTGCAGGGGCCTCGGCTTCCGCCTTGGGGGCCTCGATTCCGTTCCTCTTCAGGAGGTACTCCCTCTCCAGCTTGAGCGCCGCGTCCTTGGAGTCGTACACCTTGGCGTAGCCCTTGGACTTCCCGGTGCCGTAGACGGACTCGATGGTCGTGACGACGACGCAGTCCCTCTTGGCCTTCATCTGCTTCGCGACCTCTTCGGCCACGGCGTTCCTTCCGGGGGTGGACTCTCCGACATGGTCGAGGACGAAGTAGACCTCGGTCCTCTGGTAGAGAGGGTTCGCTTTCTTCTCTGTGATTTCCATCTTCATTCCAATTCCTCCATTACGGACAGGAGCTCCTTGGCCCTGTCCCTGGCGAGATCATCGACCTCGATGACCATCATGCATCTCCCGGGCATGCCGTAGACCACGCGATAGCCGTCGGGTGCGAGGACCAGACACGGCAGAACCGCCAGATCCTCCTCCCCTTCGACCCTCACGAGTCCGACCTGTCCTTCGATGCCCCTGCGGACCGCCTCCGCCATTCCGACGGTGATCGTTCCTGCCGGGTTGACGACGTCCTCCTTGGGCTCGTCCTCGACGAGCCTGGCGAAGTCCGTCATCTCGCGGCGCTCGGTGAAGCCGTCGTACACCGACAGCCTCGGCCTGACGCCGTGCTCCCTGAACGAGAGGGACACGACATCCCCCACGGTCAGATAAATCGTTTCATCCTCAATGGAGTCGAGCTCCGAATCCGGCATCTCCCTACCCAGGGGCTCCTTGAAGGCGCCCCTCTGGGATTCGGGCAGAGTCAGATCCCTCTCGAACATCCGTCTCAGCGTACCTTGAGGGCGTACCTCCCGTTGGAGGTGATGCCCATCTTCTTGGCGATCTCGGACTTCTCGAAGTCGGTGACTACGAGGAAACCCTGCCACTCCTTGGACATCTGTCCGCCGCAGCGGGGACAGGTGTCGGCCTCGTCGACGAAGCTGCACTGCTTGCATGCTCTGAGAACGGGTCCTGCCATCAGGCCTCACTCTCCGTCTTCGCCTTGTCCTTGATCTTGTTGCGGTCCTCGGCGATCCACTCGAGCTTCCCGAGGCCGGGCTGGCGCATGGTCAGTCCGATCTTGCTGTCCTGCGGGTTCTTCTCGTTGAGGTCGATGCTGACCACCCTGGCCTTGACGATGTCGCCGACGGCCAGGAACCTGCCGGTCTCCTTCCCCACGAGCCTCTGGTTGGCCTCGTCGATGTCGACGCGGTCGTCCATTATCTGGCTCACGTGGAGCAGACCGTCGAGCGGACCGAACCTGACGAAGGCGCCGAACTTGAGGATCTCGACTACGACACCCTCGACGACCTCGTTATCCCTCGGCTTGAAGACCACCTGCTCGAATTTCACGGTCTGGTAGACCGCGCCGTCCCCGTGGACGATGCGTCCCGGGCCCTCGGCCCTGACGTTCTTGATGAGCACGGTGAAGGTCTTGTCGCCCTCGGCGAGACGGCCCTCGTAGGTCTCCCAAGTGAGAGCGCTGACAACCTTCTCCGGATCGTCACCCAGCTCGCAGGGAGGGATGCGGATGACCTTCTCTACCTCGTTTATCATGTACATGGCAGGTCCTCTCGAATGAGGCCGACTAACACGGACTCCTATATAATGGTAAGGCCCCTGTTATTACGCGTGCGATGGCATCGGAACGGTCCCACGTGGGATCCGCTCTCCTCGGCGAGGTCCCGGACGGACTCGTCCCTCACCGTGCGCCCGCAGATCACGGACGCGGCCCTCGGCGTGCCGTCCGAATCGAGGTACCCGGCGCCGAACGTTACCACCGGGTTCAGGACCTCGACGCCCGTGGCGGCCGAAGCGTTCCTGGCGCCCATGTCGCAGCACAGTGCCAGCACCATGTCGGAATCCTTCTTGGACTCGGCCATCTGCGACGCCTTGGACATGAAGCAGCATGCGGACGACGACACGGTCCCGACGACGTCTATCCCGTCCCCGGATAGCCTCTCCGCCAAGGCCTCCGCGGCCTCCCTCCCGCCCAGACCGTTGCAGAGCCTGGCACATGTGTTGCAGGTCCATACGAGGACCCTGCGGCCCTGGAGGTCGGGCAAGAGTTCATCGTATCCGCGGTCGCGGGCCATTATGATCATGACCCTCCGGATGGCACGGATTCTCATATAGAATGCTACGGACGGAATGGTTATGGTATCGAAGCTCTCGAATGATACGAGACATAATCGCAAGAATATTAACAAAATAAAACAAAACAATTATGAAAATATTATTATGTTGTAGTACTATCCGAAGCCTGGTGAGGAGGATAACGGAAAGCTGTGTTCACTGCGGCTCATTTTCTGAG